>CAZOKT010000197.1:0-2712 GCA_964580505.1 uncultured Parabacteroides sp.
CCGGCGTTGCCCGTGACTGTTATCTTTATACACGCAAGGCAAATCATATCGAAGACATCCGCATCACGCCCGATTTGGATGCACAGTATAAGGATGGAACCTTGCAGGTAAACCTCAAGCTGAAAGGGAGAGGCGAAGTAAACCTGACCTTGAAGGATGCAACAGGCAAGGAGGTCGCTTCTGCGGTTACACGAGATGAGGCGGTAACCATGCAGGTAAGCAACCCGAATAAATGGACGGCCGAAACACCTTATCTCTATACACTTTATGCACAAATGTCTACTTCCAACGAGGTCATCCCCATCAAAGTCGGCTTCCGTAAGATAGAAATAAAGAATGCGCAGGTACTCATCAACGGACAGCCCGTTTTATTTAAAGGGGCGAATCGGCATGAAATGGATCCGGACGAAGGATATTATGTATCGAAAGAGCGCATGATACAAGATATCAAGCGGATGAAAGAACTGAACATCAATGCCGTTCGTACTTGCCACTACCCGGATGCGAATCTTTGGTACGACTTGTGTGATGAATATGGTCTGTATGTCGTAGCAGAAGCTAACATCGAATCACACGGAATGGGCTATGGCGAGGAAACATTGGCAAAGAATTCCGCTTACGCGAAAGCGCACTTGGAGCGTAACCAGCGCAATGTGCAGCGCGGATATAATCATCCTTCCATTATTTTCTGGTCTTTGGGGAATGAAGCCGGATTTGGTCCGAACTTCGAAGCCTGCTATAATTGGATTAAAGAAGAGGACAAATCGCGCCCGGTGCAGTATGAACAGGCGCGGACGAACGAATATACGGATGTATTTTGCCCGATGTATCGCGATTATGATGCCTGCGAAGAGTATGCAAAGGGGGATATAGATAAACCTTTAATCCAGTGCGAATATGCGCATGCAATGGGAAATTCGCAAGGAGGCTTCAAGGAATATTGGGATTTGATACGCAAATATCCGAAGTTCCAAGGCGGATTCATTTGGGATTTTGTCGACCAGTCGAATCATTGGAAGACAAAAGACGGCAAATCGTTCTATGGATATGGTGGCGATTTTAACGTATACGATGCTTCGGACTCTAACTTTAATAATAACGGACTGATTAGTCCTGACCGCGTTCTTAACCCCCATGCGTATGAGGTTCGTTATATTTACCAGAATATCTGGGTGAATCCGGTAGATATGCAAAAGGGAGAGGTAAGCATTTATAATGAGAATTTCTTCCGAGACTTGAGCGGTTGTTACGCAGAGTGGAGCTTGTTGGTAGATGGAGAGCCGGTGCAATCGGGCATACTTACGGATTTGAAGGTGGCTCCCCAGCAGACGGTTAATCAGACGCTCGGTTATTCGTTGGACGGTATTTGCCCGAATAAGGAGGTTTTGCTTAATATTTCTTTCAAATTGAAGAATGCAGAGATGTTGCTTCCGCCGGGTTATGCGGTGGCAAGGCAGCAGCTGGTAATCCAAGACTATAAGGCTCCGGAGAGTCTCTTGACGGAATCTGTCCGGGTTCATGACTATACAAAGGCTCCGGTCGTGGTGGATAATGATATGTTCTACCTGATTGTAAAGGGCGAAAGATTCCAAATCGATTTCAAGCGTCGGGATGGTTTCATGAGCTTGTATGAGGTAAACGGCAAGTCTGTCCTGCATGAAGGCGCACAATTGAGACCAAACTTCTGGCGCGCTCCGACGGATAACGATATGGGAGCTCTTCTGCAACAGAAATATGTAATCTGGAAAAATCCGAAAATGGAACTGAAAAGTCTCGAACATGCAACGGAGAATGACAAGGTTGTCGTGAAGGCGCAATATGAGATGCCCGAAGTTTCCGCTCAATTGTCACTGACTTACCGTATAGATAAGGAAGGAGCCATCGAAGTGACGCAGAGCATGACGGCGGATAAAAGCGCAACCGTTTCCAATATGTTCCGTTTCGGGATGCGCACGGAGCTGAATAAGGATTTGTCATATATCCAGTATTACGGACGAGGTCCGGTAGAAAATTATATAGACCGGAATCATTCCGAGTTCATCGGCAAGTACAAGCAAACGGTAGATGAGCAGTTCTATCCTTACGTTCGTCCGCAAGAGACAGGAAACAAGACGGATATTCGCTGGTGGAACCAGACCGATGTGAGCGGAAATGGTATCCAATTGGTAGGTTCCGAACCATTCTCGGCAAGCGCGCTGCATTATTCGCTGGAAACTTTGGACGACGGTTGGGAAAAAGGCCAACGGCATACCGAATTTATCTCGCAGACGGATTATGTAAACATCTGCATCGATAAGGTACAGATGGGCTTAGGTTGCATCAACAGTTGGGGAGAATTGCCTTTGGAGAAATATCAATTGCCTTATCAGGACTATACGTTTACTTTCGTTATTAAGCCGATACAGCATCAGTTATAGTGATAAACGAAAAAAATCATAGTTATCAATGAGCCGGGATATGCCTAACATCCCGGCTTTTTTAAGCGAGCTTTTTTCAAAGAGCAGGAAGAGAATGATTTCGGACAAGTGAATAATAAAAACGGAGATATGGTCAAACGGAGATTAACAAACAGTCAAGTGGTTTGCTTTACGCTTTTGTGGGGCATCCTTTGTTACATGCTATTGGCATATAGCACGGAGATAACCGGACAAACGGTGTTCTGGATTATCGCATCCGGTATAATCGTTTTTGTGCCGATTTATAAGAATATCA
>CAZOKT010000197.1:2812-4257 GCA_964580505.1 uncultured Parabacteroides sp.
GTTTCAGAAGTTTTAGGTACAATCGAGGAAGTGTATAACGAACATCCTGAGTTTGAAAAATCAAATCTAATAGAGCGTCTCTGCATTCCAGACCGGGTTTTCTCTTTCCGTGTAACGTGGGTGGATGACAAAGGACAAGTGCAGACCAATATGGGTTACCGCATTCAGCACAATAACGCCATAGGTCCGTATAAAGGGGGACTACGTTTCCACGCATCGGTAAATCTTTCTATCCTGAAGTTCCTTGCGTTTGAGCAAACCTTCAAGAACTCGCTGACGACGCTCCCGATGGGTGGCGGAAAAGGAGGTTCCGATTTCAGTCCGCGTGGTAAGAGTAACAATGAAATCATGCGTTTCTGCCAGGCGTTCGTGACGGAGTTGTGGCACCATATCGGTCCTGATACGGATGTTCCTGCCGGAGACATCGGCGTGGGCGGCCGGGAGGTAGGTTATATGTACGGCATGTACAAGAAATTGGCTCGCGAGAATACGGGAACTTTCACCGGCAAGGGCATCGAATTCGGCGGCTCGTTGATTCGTCCGGAAGCTACGGGTTATGGAAATGTTTACTTTCTTCTCCAAATGTTGAATACGAAGGGTATCGACATAAAAGGTAAGGTCGTTACGGTTTCCGGCTCAGGTAATGTGGCGCAATATACTACCGAAAAATTGATTGAGCTGGGCGCGAAGGTGGTTACCCTGTCCGATTCGGATGGTTATATCTATGATCCGGATGGCATCGACCGCGAGAAGTTGGATTATGTCATGGAACTGAAGAACCTTTATCGCGGACGTATTCGCGAATATGCCGAGAAGTATGGCGTGAAGTATGTGCCGGGTGCGCGTCCTTGGAACGAGAAATGCGACATTGCGATGCCTTCGGCTACGCAAAACGAAATCAATGGTGACGATGCACGTGCGCTCTTGGCAAACGGTTGCTTTGCGGTATCGGAGGGAGCCAATATGCCTTCTACGCCGGAAGCTATCGACGAATTCCTTAAAGCAAAGATTCTGTATGCTCCGGGCAAGGCAGCTAATGCGGGAGGCGTGTCGGTTTCCGGTCTGGAGATGACGCAGAATGCACAAAAGCTGAGCTGGAGCGCCGAAGAAGTTGACCGGAATCTGAAAGATATCATGGTGAATATCCACGAACAGTGCCTGAAATATGGTACGCAGGAGGATGGTTATGTCAATTACGTAAAGGGCGCGAACATCGCCGGCTTTATGAAAGTGGCAAAAGCTATGATGGCTCAGGGCATCCTGTAAGCAGCGAGGAAAACAAACGGCCGGACGGCTAAAATATTTCTGCGGAGGCAATCGCAGCATTTATGCCGATGATTGTTTTGGTTTATGCCTGACAGAGTTCTCTTTGTTGGGCATAACTTTTTTAATGGGGCGGCATCTGTTTTTCCTTTTAGCAGCTCAATTCTTTTTCTTTTTTATCA
>CAZOKT010000198.1:0-4241 GCA_964580505.1 uncultured Parabacteroides sp.
GCACCGCAGATGACGAAAGCTATGGCTATGAACAGGATGTATTCCAAAAGATGGATTTTGGTACGTTTCACACGAGGGACTGTCAATTCAGAAAAGAAGGGATAGGGACTGTTCATCGTTTTTTTTCTTCAAAAATAGTGAACTTGATCTTTTACGCAAAATTAGATGCGTTTGCCCTGAGCAAAGTTTGACGAGATAGGCACTTTGCGCAGATTAGTTCGTTAGCAACAGAGCGTTTCATAACTATGATTCGTTCAAACCATAACTATGGTTTAATCAGAGCACTGCTATGATCTGATCAGAGCATTACGATGAAACGTTCTGTTGTTCGGCAACAAATTATTTTCGAATAAAGCCTTTAAAAAATTTGGTGGTAAGAAAAAAAGTTGTACCTTTGCAGCGCATTTGAGAAATAAAGCACTCAAACGAGCAACGGGGTGTAGCGCAGTCCGGTTAGCGCACCTGCTTTGGGAGCAGGGGGTCCCAGGTTCGAATCCTGGTACCCCGACAAAAAAGAGGGACTATTTGTTGTAGTTCCTCTTTTTATTTTATAATTTGTCTTTAGAAATAACGATAAAGCATATGAAACAACTGATTGCTCCGTCGCTGCTCTCGGCAGATTTCATGAACTTGCAGCGCGATGTGGAAATGATTAATCGGAGCGAAGCCGACTGGTTGCACTTGGATATCATGGACGGCGTGTTTGTCCCAAACATCTCGTTCGGCTTTCCAGTGCTGGAAGGACTGAAGGAAGTATGCACGAAGCCGATGGATGTCCACCTGATGATTGTTGAACCACAGAAGTTTATCAACGAGGTAGCAGCTACGGGTGTCTATATGATGAACGTGCATTATGAGGCTTGCACGCATCTGCACCGCACGATTGCAGGCATCAAAGAGGCGGGTATGAAAGCAGGTGTAACACTGAATCCGCATACGCCGGTATGCTTGCTGGAAGATATTATCCAAGAAGTAGACATGGTGCTACTGATGTCGGTGAATCCAGGCTATGGCGGACAGAAATTCATCGAACACTCGGTGGCGAAAACGAAGCAATTACGCGAGATAATTGACCGGAAAGGGCTCGACACGTTAATCGAGATTGACGGAGGTGTGAACTTGGAAACGGGCAAACGCCTCATAGAAGCTGGAGCAGATGTGCTTGTCGCCGGCAGCTTTGTCTTTAAGGCTCCTGACCCGCTTCAGGTAATTCGCGAATTGAAAACCTTATAAAATCCAATTAAAAGCCAACCTTCAACTATGATAAAAGAGCTAAGGAAGCGACCTTTTGTCAGGCCGCTTTTTATATGGACAATGGGCATTTGCCTGGCGGTTTACCTGCCTGTGTCGCGGCTTATTGGTTGGGGAATTATCTTGCTTTTACTGTTAATGCCTTTCTTGTGGTGCCACAATGCAAGGGATTATCCGCTCTATTCGACACGGCATTCTTGGGGAATAGTATTCAGTATGCTATTCTTTTTGCTGGCAGTGGCTTATTCGACCTATCGTCTTCGCCTGCCGGACTTGAATGCTTTACCTACCTGGCAGTCTTTCTGTACCTCTTTACAGTTTGAACTCTTGCAGACCATCGACCGACTGAACCTTTCGGATTCGGACAAGAGCGTTTTGGCAACGCTGACGTTAGGTTATCGGCAAGAGATGGAGTGGATAGTCCGCCGTCGATTCTCGCTCTCCGGTGCAGCACATATTCTGTCCGTCAGTGGTTTCCATGTGGCGGTAGTCTATGCCTTTATACGTCGTTTCCTCTTCTTCCTGTCCGAGAAGTCAGGCTTGCGCTACGTGAAGTACGGCATCCTCTTGACTTCGATTTGGCTCTTTGCCGGTATGACCGGCTTGGCGTCTCCGGCTATACGTTCGGCATTTATGCTATCGCTCTATTTGATAGGTCGTATGCTTTATCGGCGTACCGACTCTTATAATACATGGGCAGCGACTGCGTTCTGTATGCTGGTTTATAATCCTTTCTACCTTTTTGACATAGGTTTCGAGCTGAGCTTCATTGCTGTGCTCTCCATTCTCTTCTTCTTTAAACGGATTCGTAGGTGGTTCCCGCTCCGTAATCCTTGGATACAAACGCTATGGGATTGGTTTGCCATTAGTCTTGCGGCACAAATATATACGCTTCCGCTCTGTTTCTATTACTTCAGTGAAGTTTCATCGGTTGCATTGCTTACTGCCTTGCCCGTTACGCTACTCTCCACCTTACTGATTCCTGCCGCATTGCTTTGGATGATATTCGCCGCTCTCGGATTGGATTGGGACTTGTTCGGCTCGTTTGTTACGCTGATGACATCCACTTTCTGCCTCTTCATTGACCGATTAGGACGTATCCCTGCTCTCACTGCCTCCATTCCCTGCACCTCTTTAATGCTCGGACTGCTTTATGCTTCTCTGCTTTTCCTTACCCTATATATAAAGTGGAGAAAGACTATAAACTTAATATTTTCCCTTTTGCTCTTCTTGCTTTTCTTTGTTGTGCTTTATGTGCGAGGAAGCTTATAGTTTGGTCTGTCGTTATATTCCTGCATGATATCAAAAGAGAAAAGTTTGGATTGAAAAAAATCAAGACTTTTCCGATTAAATAAAAGGTGCATATCGGATTTATCTGTATATTCGCAACCTAATCAGAATAAAGTAATAAATGGAAGTATTTATAATTGTAATTCTTATTCTTTTAAATGGTATTTTATCCATGTCAGAAATAGCCTTAGTTTCTGCACGAAAATCAAAGTTGGAGACGGAATCTAAAAAAGGGAGTCGTGCGGCCACAACTGCATTGAAACTATCCGAAGAACCAGACAGATTTTTATCAACTATACAGATTGGGATTACTTTAATTGGTATTTTGACTGGTTTGTATTCGGGTGAAACATTCGCAGGTGATTTAGCTATATTTATTGCTTACGTACCGGAATTGGCACCACATGCTTTGTGGATTTCAAAAGCGGTGATAGTTGTAGTTGTTACCTATTTGACGCTCATATTCGGAGAGTTAGTTCCTAAACGTATCGGGATGAGTTATTCCGAACGAGTTTCTATGCTGATTGCACGCCCGATGCATTTGCTTTCTTTGTTGGCTTCTCCATTCGTTTGGCTTTTGTCGAAGAGTACTGCCCTTTCGGTAAATATGTTGGGATTGGATAAGGTAGAAGACTCGAAAGTAACGGAAGAGGAAATCAAGGCTATTGTGAAAGAAGGTTTCGATGATGGTGAGGTGCAAGAAGTAGAGCACGATATCGTAGAACGAGTGTTCAACTTGGGCGACCGGCGTGTAGATTCTATCATGACGCATCGGGGTGATATGGTTTGGCTCGACATGATGGATTCTGCAGAAGAAATAAATAAGAAAGTCGAAGCGAATTTGTTTGATATTTATCCGGTTGCAGAAGGAAAGTTTGATAATTTTATCGGTGTTGTCTCTTTGAAAGATTTATTCGTACATATTAATATGCCCGACTTCTCCCTTCGGGATATTGTACATCCTGCACAATTTGTTCCGGAAAACCAGAGCGTTTATACGACACTTGAGCAATTCAAGCAAGCACGTGTGAAGTATGCTATCGTAACGGATGAATTTGGCGGCATTGAAGGTATCGTAACATTGAAAGATATTATGGAAGGTTTGGTAGGTCAGGTGCCGGAAGCCGATGAAGAATTGGAAATGGTCGAGCGACCAGATGGAACATGGCTGGTTGACGGACAATATTCCTTCTACGATTTCCTCGCTTACTTTGACATGGAGGATTTATATTCAGAGCACGATTACAATACGATTAGTGGTTTGATTTTAGATATTTTAGAACGTTTGCCTAAAACGGGCGAGAAGCTAAGTTGGATGTGTTTCGAGTTTGAGATAGTTGACATGGATGGAGCACGCATCGATAAAGTGTTGGTGGTACGTAAAACTGATAAGGAGACCGAAACAAAAGACTAGAACATGAATAGGGCTACAATATATATATAATCTTGTAATAAGGTGATATTGTATATTTTATAATAGAAATATAAGAGAGAAAATACAATTTAGTACCATTTTAGTATCATTATTTTATTCTGTCCAAAAATGATCTACCTCATGCCATATTGAAATCGAAACTAACTTCTACGACCTACTGAAGTTGTTTAATCCGTGCTTAGAGGGTAAAAAAAATGACTTTTAAGCACGATATAAACGATTTTTATTACCTTTGCATCCGACAACAGAATCTTAAAGGTATGCT
>CAZOKT010000199.1:0-4227 GCA_964580505.1 uncultured Parabacteroides sp.
GAGCCGACGATTTGGGAATAATTTCTTTCTTCACGCTCACCCGTCGCGGAGAGCGTGAAGGGATAGAATAATCTACGGACATTATGACACGTACAAAAAGAAATATAAAAATTTACGCCGTACTCTCGTTCCTCTGCCTGCTCATGGCAGGGGAAGCAAGAGCACAGCGCGGTAGCCGGGCGATACAACGAATCGACCGAGAGGTACAGAAACAGGTGTTCATTCCCAAAGGAACATGGATGGTAGGTGGAACCATTTCCTACTCGGAACATGACGAAAGCAACCTCAACTACCTCGTGCTGAAAGATGTGGAAGGAAAAGGCTATGACTTCAGTGTCAGCCCTTATGTGGGATATTTCTTTCGTGACAACATAGCTGCCGGAATCCGTTTTGCATACAATCGGGACTATTTAGACTTGGAAAACCTTGAGCTGAACCTCGGAGAAGACTTCAACATCAGTCTCGATAATCTGTATTATTTAGAGCATAAATACGAGGTATCCGGTTTCCTCAGGACATATATCCCCATCGGACGCAGCAAGATATTCGGGCTCTTCAACGAGGCACGGGTAACGTATGGCTACGGACGAGGCAAGAACTCGACCGGCACGGGAACCACTTACGACGGAACCTTTCAAACAGTGAATAACCTGCAAATAGGTATGGCGCCGGGCATGACGGCATTCATCACCGACTGGTCGGCAGTCGAGGTTTCAGTAGGTCTGATGGGATTCAATTTCAAATGGACAGACCAGACGACAAACCAAGTAGAAGAAGGCTCACGGCGCACGTCGTCGGGGAACTTCAAGATTAATCTCTTCTCCATCAGTATCGGTATGACGTTTTATCTTTAAAAGACAAGTATGACAAGAAAAATAAAATATGGGATAATCGCGTTGCTGGGACTGGCCTCGTGCACCATCGAAAACGATATCCCCTATCCTACTGTTACAGGAAGCATTACCGGCTTTACAGTGGAAGGACAGCGAGGTCCGGAAGACAATGAGTCGAACACGTCGGCAGTCATTGATGCCACTGCCCGCACAGTGACGGTCTATGTAAACGATTCGGTGGACATCTCGGAACTTAAAATTACCCAACTGGCTATAAACCCAAGCTATGCGGAACTGTTGGTGGACTCCGCCCTTTGCGTCGATCCCGACTATTTTCCCTTCAGCCACTTCGCTTCGCTCGACAGCATCCCGGTCTCTTCCAATACACGGATAGACTTCTCCAACCCCGTTACCTTTACAATTCGTACCTATCAGGACTACCTTTGGAAAGTAACGGTGGAGCAGATTATCAAGCGGACGGTGGACGTATATGGGATGACCCGTTATATACTGGATGCTGACTCCCGAAACGTGATTATTTATGTGAATGAATCGTATGTTCCGGATTTGACGGAAGTGCAAATAAATACGCTCGACCTTGGCGGCGAGTTCGGTTCTGTCTGTCCCGACCCGACGACTGTGCACGACTTCACTACGTCGCAAACCTTCTATGCAAAGCTCAGCTGGGAAGATGATACATGGACAAGCTGGAAGGTATTTGTTTACCAAGACGAGGATAGTGATACAGAAACGGCGTCAGGTAGTGCATTCGCCAGGGTGACAAGCGCCACAATCACCGGCTCTTGTACGGCAAATGCAAGTGTTTCGATGGAATACAAAGAAGAAAGTGCCACAGAATGGCTGACAGCATCGGATGTAACCGTTTCCGGAACCACCTATACCGCACAACTCACCGGCTTGACGGGCTCGACTACTTATTCATACCGTGCAACGATTGACGGCGTAACCGGCACGGAAAGCACCTTCACGACTGTCGGAGCAGTGACATTAGAGAACGGCAGTTTTGAGAATTGGTACCAGGATGGCAAAGTTTATTATCCGAATGCCTCAGGCTCGTCATTCTGGGGGACGGGAAACCCCGGAGCAGCCTCCTTTGTGGGCAACCTGACCACGCCTACGACTGATGCCGTCTCAGGGTATGCGGCAAAGCTGGAATCGAAGGATGCAACCATCAAACTTGGGGCAGGCAACATCTTCACGGGCGACTTTACCATTGATGGCACACACGGGTTGCTGACTTTCGGCCGCTCGTTCTCCTCCTTCCCTACCGCTTTACGTTTGTATTATAAATACACATCGGAGACCATCAACCGCATTGGCGATGACAGTTTAGAGAGTTTGCTCGGTCTGGCAGACACTTGCCATATCTACATCGCCCTCTCTGACAAATCGGAACCATACACTATCAGCACCCGTCCCTCAACACGACAGCTGTTTGACAAAAACGATGCGAACATCATTGCCTACGGGGAATTCCTGACAGGCAACTCGACATCGAGCTACCAGCAAATCACCATTCCTTTGGAATATAATGCCACAAACCGCACGCCCAATTACATCATCATCGTATGTGCCGCCAGCAAATATGGCGATTACTACACCGGCGGCGAGGGCAGTACGCTCTATTTGGACGAGATGGAACTGGTGTATGAATAACAACATTACCCCAATCTGTTTGCAAATATCAAAAAAAAATACGAATATTGCATACAGATAGAATAGAACATGAACAATAGAAACATAATTTTAGGTATAACGAAATGGCTATTCGTTTGGATAGCCATTTGTTTGTTTTCTTGTAAAACAACGGAGGTGCCACAAACGCGAGTGTTGGGTGAATATCCGAAGAGAGAGTTCCGCGGAGCTTGGATTCAAACCGCTTTCCAAAGTGAATACGCAAAGATGACCCCACAAGAGATGCAGCGCAGTTTTATCCGCAAGCTGGATTTCCTGCAAAATTGCGGCATCAATGCGATTATCTTTCAGGTACGTCCAGAGGCAGATGCCTTCTACTATTCGGAATTAGAGCCTTGGAGCCGCTTTTATACAGGTGAACAAGGTGTGGCTCCGGAAAATAACTTTGATGTGATGGCATTCTTGATAGAAGAGTGTCATAAGCGGAATATGGAGTTTCACGCATGGCTGAATCCTTATCGCATCAGCACATCAGGAAATACGCAATTTGCGGACTCACACATCTACCATCGTCATCCGGAATGGTTTGTTACCTATAATCAACAAATTCTATTTGACCCGGGGCTTCCGGAATCGCGCGAATTTATTTGCAAAGTGGTAAAAGATATCGTAACGCGTTATGATGTGGATGCGATTCACATGGACGATTACTTTTATCCCTATCCTAAAGCAGGCGAGCCTTTTCCGGACGACAAGAGTTTCCGTCGGTACGGATTGGCGAAAGGCTATAAGCTCGGTCAACGTGCAGAATGGCGTCGGGAGAACGTGAATCTATTGATTGAAAATCTAAAACATACGATTGTGCTTAGCAAGCCGTGGGTACGATTTGGCATCAGCCCCTTTGGAATCTACCGCAATAAGAAGAACACCGCTGATGGTTCAGGCAGTGAGACAAACGGTTTACAGAACTATGATGATTTATATGCCGATATTCTTTATTGGGTAAAACAGGGCTGGATTGATTACAATATGCCGCAAATATATTGGGAAATAGGGCATCCAGCTGCGGATTATACGACTTTAATCAAATGGTGGAGCCAATATGCAGGAGACAGACATCTTTACATCGGCCAGGATGTGGCACGTACTATGAAAGCCGGGCAGTTGACTGAAAAGATGCGTCATGAACGTAACTTGTCACATATTTCCGGAAATTGCTTTTGGCCGGCAAACGAATTGCTTTGGAATAATGAAGGTGTGGCTGACAGCTTGAAAATAAATTATCATCGTTACCCGGCGTTGATTCCTCCTTATACACATCTGCATCACCGTACCCCGAATGAAGTGAAGAATTTGAAGGCAGAATGGACTTCTGAAGGTTATATCCTTCACTGGCAGGCAGAACAAAGTGAAGATAATCCGGAACTGGCAAACTATTTTGTGGTCTATCGGTTCTCTAAAGGAGAAAAGATGGATTTGAATAATCCGGCTCATATTGTCACCATTACACGCAACACATGGTATAAACTGCCTTATGAAAAAGGGAAATATACGTATCGTTATGTAGTTACTGCGGTTGACCGCTTCCACAACGAGAGTCCGAAAGGAAAAAGCAAAAAGGTCAAGTTATAGCTTTCACAAGAACCGGAAGAATTCCCGTTATATTTTAAGAAATAGTTTTAGCGTATATCGAACTCACGTTAGAATAAAGAGAAGAAAGGCTTATTCTCCTAATTTC
>CAZOKT010000200.1:0-4225 GCA_964580505.1 uncultured Parabacteroides sp.
TAACTTCAGAGCGCGTGAACTTACCGCTTCATGCACGCTGAAATTTAAGGGTTGTTCCTCTTCGGATGCGACGATTGTAGTTCCGGAGGCATCCGGCTTGTCCAAACAGCCGGAGGACAGTCACTTCCAGACTAACTTTGCCCGATGTTTATGGAGCTTGTCTTCAAGCATATATTTTTTTCTGTACTTTGGCAAATTCCTTGCAAAAATCATCCGCCATACAATAATGCTTTTATGGCTATACCCTATCTCTCAGAGAATTCAGAAAAGAAGGGATAGGGACTATTCATCGTTTTTTTCTTCAAAAATAGTAAACTTGAACTTTTACGCAAAATTAGATGCGTTTGCCTTGATTTATTCTCCCTTTATCCTTTGTTATTTCTGGAAAATGCGTACCTTTGCGCATCTTTGCACAGACTCCAAACGTAAGCAAGACGTATTATTTCATAACTATATAGACTAATGAAAAGAGACAATGTTATCTTCGATATTATCGAGAAAGAGCATCAGCGCCAGCTGAAGGGCATCGAACTGATTGCGTCAGAAAACTTCGTGAGCGACCAAGTCATGCAGGCCATGGGAAGCTGCCTCACCAACAAATATGCCGAAGGTTATCCGGGAAAACGCTATTATGGCGGCTGCGAGGTGGTTGACCAAAGCGAGACGATAGCCATCGAACGACTCAAAAAGCTGTTTCATGCCGAATGGGTGAACGTGCAGCCGCACTCTGGTGCACAAGCCAATGCCGCAGTATTGCTGGCAGTACTAAATCCGGGCGATACTTTCTTGGGGCTGAATCTTGCTCACGGCGGACATCTGTCGCACGGCTCACCTGTGAACAGTTCTGGCATCCTTTACCGCGCAACCGAGTACAACGTGAAGGAAGAGACCGGGCGTGTGGATTACGACCAGATGGAAGAAGTGGCATTGCGCGAACGTCCGAAACTGATTATCGGCGGAGGCTCGGCGTACTCCCGCGACTGGGATTACAAACGCATGCGCGAGATAGCCGACAAGGTAGGCGCGTTGCTGATGATAGATATGGCACATCCGGCAGGATTGATTGCAGCCGGACTGCTGAACAACCCGTTGGAATACGCACACATTGTAACCTCTACCACACATAAGACACTACGTGGTCCGCGCGGAGGCATTATCTTGCTGGGCAAAGATTTCGAGAACCCGTGGGGAAAGAAGACGCCGAAGGGACAAATCAAGATGATGTCTCAACTGCTGGATTCGGCCGTTTTCCCCGGAATACAAGGAGGTCCGCTGGAACACGTCATCGCAGCGAAGGCCGTCGCTTTCGGCGAAGCCTTGGAACCGGAGTATAAAACTTACCAGACGCAAGTGAAGAAGAACGCGGTTGCTATGGCGCAAGCATTCGTGGACAAGGGATATAAGATAATCTCTGGCGGCACCGATAACCACAGTATGCTGATTGATTTGCGGACGAAGTTCCCAGACCTGACCGGAAAAGTGGCAGAGAAGGCATTGGTGGCTGCGGACATCACCGTCAATAAGAATATGGTTCCGTTCGACAGCCGCTCGGCATTCCAGACTTCGGGCATTCGCATCGGTACGCCAGCTATCACCACTCGCGGCGCAAAGGAGGAACTGATGGGCGAAATCGTAGAGATGATAGACACTGTACTAGCCGCGCCTGAGTGCGACAAGACGATAGCTTCCGTGCGCGAGAAGGTGAACACGCTCATGAAAGATTATCCGATATTCGCTTGGTAATGCAGCACATTAAAACAAATACAATGAATAAATTATTAGCAACATTCTGTGCAAGTATGACTTTATGCGTACTTGCCGCGTGCGATGCTCCGCAAGGAGAGGTGAAATCGTACAATCAGGGGATAAACGTCATCCCCGCACCGCAAAGCTTGGCTCAGCACAACGGATATTTCCGGTTAGGAAACGGGACGGTTTTCGGGGCAACAACTCCGGAAGCGCAGACTATCGCCCAGTTCTTTGCTGCCAAGATGAAAACAGCAACTGGTTATGACGTCAAAGTGGCAGAGCAGGGAAACATCACATTGACCCTTGACGCTTCGACAGACGTTACCAACGACGAAGGATATACTTTGGAGGTTACCGACAAAGCCGTCAATATCACCGCCAAGACCGCGCAGGGATTGTTCTACGGCATGCAAACCTTCATGCAGCTGCTTCCGGCAGAGATAGAGAGTCCTTCGGCAGTGAGCGGTATCGCGTGGCAGGCTCCGGCAGTAAGTATCAAGGACGCTCCGCGCTTTGGTTACCGTGGAATCCACCTCGACCCGTGCCGTCATTTCATGCCGATAGAGAACGTGAAGAAATATATTGATGTGATTTCACTGTTTAAGATTAACCGTTTGCACTGGCACCTCACCGACGATCAGGGCTGGCGTATCGAGATTAAGAAATATCCTAAGCTGCAAGAGATTGCTTCCAAGCGAACAGAGGGCGAAGGATTCGAACACGGCGGATATTATACACAGGAGGAAATAAAAGAAGTGGTGAAGTATGCGGAAGACCACTTCGTTACGATTATTCCGGAGTTGGAGATTCCCGGACACGAAATGGCGGCCATCGCGGCCTATCCGGAGTTATCTTGTAAGGGCGAACCGGGCACTCCCCGTATCATCTGGGGCGTAGAAGACATCGTAATGTGCCCGGGTAAAGAGGATATGTTCAACTTCTTGGAAGATGTAGTAGACGAAATGGTAGCGCTTTTCCCGAGCGAATACTTCCATGTAGGCGGCGACGAATGCCCGAAGACAAGCTGGAAGAACTGCCCGAAATGCCAGGCTCGCATCAAAGCGGAAGGACTTCAGGGAGACAGCAAGCATACGGCGGAAGAAAAACTTCAGAGCTATGTCATTCAACGCATGGAGAAATATCTGGCAACCAAAGGCAAGAAGATTATCGGTTGGGACGAGATTCTGGAAGGAGGTCTGGCACCTACGGCTACAGTGATGTCTTGGCGTGGCGAAGAGGGCGGCATCGCTGCGGCATCGATGAACCATACAGTAATTATGACGCCGGGCGGTAACGGTATGTACCTCGACGCCTATCAGGGAGATTCCAAGATTGAACCGGTAACTATCGGAGGATATACGCCGCTGGAGAAGACGTACAATTACAATCCGGTGCCGGATACACTGGCTGCCCTTGGTAAGGGAGATTATATCTTAGGCGTACAAGGGAATACTTGGTCGGAATATATGTACACGGAAGAGGTACGGGATTACATGATTTTCCCACGCATCATCGCCGTTGCTGAGATTGGTTGGACAAATCTTGACCGTAAAGATTACAAAGACTTCGAGCGCCGTATCGAAAATGCATACGTCCGTTTGGACGGACATAACATGGGTTATCATATTCCGCAGCCCGAACAGCCGAATGGCTCGTGCAATTTCGTAGCATTCATCGATAAGGCGACTTTAGAGTTCAAGACCTCTCGCCCGATAAAGATGGTCTATACATTGGATGGAAGCGAACCGACGGCTTCTTCGATGCCTTACACGGAGCCTATTGAAATCACCGAAACGACTACACTCAAGATAGCTTCGGCTCTGCCATCCGGCAAGTTGAGCCCCATCCGTACCATACAGGTGGAAAAACAGTTGCTGGCTCCGGCCAAAGAAGTAGCCAAGACACAGCCGGGATTAAACATGGAAGTGTTTGACGGCATGTATCTCAACGTACAGGAACTCGAAGCTGCTCAGCCGAAGAGTACGCAGAAAGTCATCAAGTCTACGGCAGAATTGCGCAGTCAGGTAAGGACTTCCGAGTCCATGCGCGGCGTAAAGCAATATGCAGCTATAGCCAATGGATATGTAAACATACCGGAAGATGGCGTTTACTACTTCTCTTCGGATTTGGAGGAAGTGTGGATTGACGGCAAACTACTCATCAATAACGGCGGAGAAGTAAAGCGTTTCTCCCGTCATGACTGTTCCATCGCACTGGAAAAGGGACTGCACGAACTGAAAGCCGTCTTCTTAGGACACATAATCGGCGGATGGCCGTCCAATTGGAACGACGGAAGCATTAAGCTCCGCAAGGAGGATGCCGAAAGGTTCACCCCTATCACACCTGAAATGCTATATCATTAATATGCTCCCCTGCATCACTCCCCCTACAAGCAGGGAGGCAGGGACTTTTAGGATACCAAGAAGGGAATCACTCCTCCCCGGCTTGGTATCTTTTTTATACAGACACTTTTCCG
>CAZOKT010000201.1:0-4193 GCA_964580505.1 uncultured Parabacteroides sp.
AAGCTCGCCTTTTTTCTGATTGCTTATCTTTTTACTCTCTTTCAACTTGCTTTTAAGGACACGGGTATTTCCTGAAAAATCAGATGTATTTGGTGATTTGTTGATAAAGGCGTATCTTTGAAAAACATTCATTTATAAATGATAACTATGAAAACAAAGATTGACTTTATTGACACGGGGTATTTCTATGCCGACGGCGGAGCTATGTTTGGCGCGATACCGAAATCGGCATGGAGTCGTAAGTACCCTTCGGATGAAACAAACAGTTGTGTCTTGGCGTTGCGTTCAATGTTAATTATCACACCTGAGCGTCGCATATTAATCGATACTGGTGTAGGAACGAAGCATACGGAAGAGTTGAGTTACTATCGTTTCTTCGAGTTGAAAGACCTCAGGGAGGAGGTGCGTGCACGAGGTGTAGAACCGGAAGAGATTACTGATGTGGTCTTGACACACTTGCATTTCGACCATTGCGGAGGTTGTACCACGCAGACGGAAAAGGGATTGGAGTTGGTTTTCCCGAACGCAACGCATTGGGTGAGCAAATGGCAAATGCAGATCATACATCGCCCGCATCCGTTGGAGAAGTCCTCGTTTTACTTGGATGACATCGCGCTGGTGGAGCAATCGGGTAAGCTCAAAGTCCTGTTTGGCGGGCAGGAGTTGTGTCCGGAGGTGTTGTTATTGCTGGTAGAGAAAGGGCATACACGTGGACAAATCATACCGGTTGTCCAGACGGAGGAAGAGATGCTCTTCTACGCCGGTGACATGATTCCATTGATGGCAAACCTCTCTCCGGAATGGATTTCGGCATACGATATGTTCCCGCGCGATTCGTATGAACAGAAAGTAAACTACCTGAAAAAGATAGCCCAAGAAGGAATTCGTGTAATCTACTGTCATGACGCTTATACGCTGTCCTCTAAAGTGGTAGAAACCGGGAGCGGTTTGTTCTTGCCCGACAGGGAAACGATTCAGAAAGTCGGAAAATAAGAAACTGCAAAGAGGCTTCTTTCGTGTTACATAACGAACTATTCTTCATTAAGGATAAACTTCACCTCCTTGAACTCATACCGGCGAATGGAATCATCCTTGAGCCGAAGGCTGAGATAGCCGGTAGGTTCGATGTCTGATATGGTCGCTTCGAAGCGACCATTCGCATCTTCATACAAGTGAAAACCCTCCTTACGATACAATGCTTCCCGATAAGCCGTTTGTATCGTTGTTTCTTTCTCCTGTAAAAGAAGGAGATAGTTGGCATATAACCGTTCTAAAAATTCTTGTATCAGCTTCTCCCTATCGGTTTCGTGCCCAAGAATCTGATAAAGGGAAACAGGATTCGGCGCATCACTATGGAACTCTTTCTGATTGATATTGATACCAATCCCCAAGATAGAGGAATATATATATTGTCCGGACAAGTCGTTTTCTATCAACATGCCGCATATCTTCCGGTCATGCCAATAGATGTCATTCGGCCACTTTATGCATACTCCGTCGATATATCCGTCCAAAAGCTGCTTCACGCTGAGGGCAGCGATTTGAGATATCAGGAATTGATGATTTGCTGGTAAGAAAGAAGGATAAAGTACCACGCTAAAGGTCAGGTTCTCTCCTGCTGCCGATTCCCACGCATTACCTATCTGCCCGCGTCCTGCACGCTGGAACTCTGCCCATACGACGCTCCCTTCCGGCATCTCCTCCGGATGAACTCGCTCATGCATATAATTATTGGTAGAATCTGTTTCTTGCAGATGGATTATCTTCGGATTACTTTGGCTTACTTCATTCATCATATAAAACTCGGATTCGTTTGGGAAGTTTTGCGATTACCTCTTGGTAAGAGTGCTTAAGCCAACGCTTTATCTCTTCGTCCGGCATATCTCGCTCCAGAAAGATAGTGTTCCAATGTTTCTTGTTAAAGTGCCATGCCGGTTCGACTGCGGCATAATGGTCACGCAACGTATCGGTAAAATCCGGATTACACTTTAAACTAACTTGCGGTTCCACACCATCTAACCGTATGCATGCAAACATCTTGCCTTCGACTTTAAATACCAAGAAATCATCACCGAAAGGCAATCCTTCTGTGACGTTCTTCAGAGATAAACAATATTCTCGCGCTTCCTCTATATTCATGTCGTTAATCTTTTCCGCAAATATAACCAATTTCTCGTTTGATCATAACTATGTTTCACGCCGACTATCATTGTAAATATTCTCTTCCCAAACGATATATTGCATAACTTGGAGAAATATCGTACTTTTGCGCCCGATAAATTCGTAGTCAATGCAAAAGATAAGAAACATCGCGATTATCGCGCACGTAGACCACGGCAAGACAACGCTTGTGGATAAGATGTTATTGGCCGGAAAGCTTTTCCGCGAAGGGCAAGCAGAGCCAGACCAGTTCCTTGACAACAACGATTTGGAACGAGAGAGAGGTATCACTATTCTTGCCAAAAATGTATCTATCAATTATAAAGGATACAAAATAAATATTATAGACACGCCGGGGCATGCCGACTTCGGCGGAGAGGTAGAACGTGTATTGAATATGGCTGATGGATGCCTGCTGCTTGTGGATGCATTCGAAGGTCCTATGCCGCAAACACGCTTTGTCCTGCAAAAAGCCATCCAAATCGGATTGAAGCCTATTGTGGTAATTAATAAGGTAGACAAACAAAATTGCCGTCCTTCGGAAGTGCAAGAGATGGTATTCGATCTGATGTTCAGTTTGGATGCAACCGAAGAACAATTGAATTTTCCGACCATTTATGGCTCGGCAAAACAGGGTTGGATGTCGGAAGATTGGGAAAAGCCGACTACCGATATTACGACATTGCTGGACGCTATCATCAAATATATCCCTGAACCACAGACTTTGGAAGGGGCGGCACAGATGCTCATTACTTCGTTGGATTACTCCAAATACGTAGGACGTATTGCCGTAGGGCGTGTACATCGGGGCGAATTGCGCGAAGGACAGGACATCGTGCTCTGTAAACGTGACGGTTCGCAGGTCAAGTCGAAGATTAAAGAACTGGATGTATTCGAAGGATTAGGACGTACAAAAGTGCAATCTGTCAAGTCTGGTGATATTTGTGCTGTTATCGGTATCGAAGGATTTGAGATAGGTGAAACCATCGCCGATGCACAAGAGCCGGAAGCATTGCCTACAATTGCCATCGACGAGCCTACCATGTCCATGCTCTTTACCATTAATAATTCGCCTTTCTTCGGGAAAGACGGCAAATTCGTTACTTCCCGTCATATCTACGAACGCTTGCAACGCGAGCTGGACAAGAATTTGGCGTTACGGGTGAAGCCAACCGACTCTGCGGATTCATGGTTGGTTTACGGACGAGGCGTACTGCACTTGTCTGTACTTATCGAGACCATGCGCCGCGAAGGATATGAATTACAAGTAGGACAACCGCAAGTTATCATCAAAGAAATAGACGGAGAGAAGTGCGAACCGGTTGAACAACTGACCATTAACCTACCGGAAGAATGCTCCAGTCGTATTATAGATATGGTAACGAAACGCAAAGGTGAAATGACTATGATGGAAAGCAAAAACGAACGTATGCACTTAGAGTTTACTATTCCTTCGCGTGGTATTATCGGATTGAATAATGCCGTTCTGACAGCATCTGCCGGAGAAGCCATCATTGCACACCGTTTTTTGGAATATCAACCGTGGAAAGGAGAAATAGAACGTCGCACAAACGGCTCTATTATTGCAATGGAAACCGGCACGGCTTATGCCTATGCACTGAACAACCTGCAATCGCGCGGCCGCTTTTTCATTGCTCCGGGCGATGAAGTATATGCCGGACAAGTAGTAGGTGAGCATACCAAAGAGAACGACTTGGTGGTAAACGTCACCAAATCCAAGAAGCTGACAAATATGCGCGCGTCAGGTTCGGACGAAAAAGTATCATTAGCTCCTCCTACCCTCTTCAGCCTGGAAGATGCTTTGGAGTACATCAAGGGCGACGAATATGTGGAAATCACGCCAAACCATATGCGAATGCGCAAAATCATTTTGGATGAGACAGAGCGTAAACGCCAGAATCGCGGATAAACATAAAAATATATGTAAACAAAAAAGAGCCGCAAATTGCGGCTCTTTTGCTCTTCCTCTTGGACTTGAACCAAGGACCCTCTGATTAACAGTCAGATGCTCT
>CAZOKT010000202.1:0-4109 GCA_964580505.1 uncultured Parabacteroides sp.
AATCCAACGTGCCGGTTTGTATGTGGTGTGCATCACGACGCAGCAGGATACTCATACCTGCAAAGTGAACTTATAATTCTGTATGAGAATCAATATGAGGTGAGATTAGACGTGGCTAATCTTAGCCACGTGGAACTTTGAGAATCTGTCCGGGTATAATCTTAGTAGTAGACAGATTGTTCGCTCTACGAAGGTCTTGTACGGTAACTTTAGGATATTTGGCCGCAATAGAGAAGAGGGATTCCCCTGATTTTACTTCATGAGCAATATACTCCTTTGTGCTATTGGAGGTTGCTGAGGTTGCCGGTGTTTTATCCAGTTGCTTTGCAGCGTGAAGTACTCCACCGTTATCCACGTATAGTTTGATGCGTTTTCCTTGTGTGAGGCGATTAGAACTTAGTTTATTCCATTTGCGTATGTCACGAGCTGTTACTCCATAGCGATTGGCGATAGTGTAAATGTTTTCACCAGCTAAGACAATGTGAGTGACAATCTCGCGTGTCGCTTCTGAAGGAGAAGAGCCTCCGCTGATAGTTATCATATATTCAGGCAACAGTTCGGCCTGACGATATGTGTATATTGAGTCTTCCATTCCGGCGAATGCATAACTTGAAGCAGCAGGAAGTCGCAGTACTGAGCTTTTTGCCTTACCAGGTATAATGTCTCGTTTATATTGTGGATTGAGGGCACGTAGCTGTGCAATGTCGAGCTGAAGCACCTCTGCCACTTGCTGTAGATGCAGGATGTCGCCTATGTGAACCGTATCGGTAACAAGCGGAATATTCGTCTCGATAGGACATAAATTATGGTCACAGTAGTAATTCATGACATACGTGACAGCAATGAACAAAGGAACATACGACCGTGTTTCCTTGGGTAAATAGGGAAATATGTCCCAAAAAGAGGTCTTGCCTCCTGAGCGTTTGATGGCTTTGTTAACATTGCCGGGACCACAGTTGTATGCAGCCATGACTAATGCCCAATCGCGATATACAGCATACATATCTTTCAGATAGGCGCAGGCAGCCTCTGTTGCTTTTTCAGGGTCTCTTCGTTCATCTACTAAACTGTTGATAGTAAGCTGATACTGACGTCCGGTTGGCAGCATGAATTGCCATAGTCCTGATGCTCCGACGCGGGATAATGCCATAGGATTGAGTGCACTCTCTACCACTGCAAGGTATTTTAGTTCGAGGGGTAACCCATGTTTATCAAGGATCTGTTCTATGATAGGAAAGTAATAATCTGCCATACCCAATATATATCGTACCAGTCCGCGTCGACGCTCAGTATAGAGATCGATGCAGTTGCGTACTACATTATTGTACGGCATAGGGATAATGCATGGAAGACTGGCAAGGCGTTCTGCATAAATCGAGTCTGGAAAATATACATTCTCCTGGTCATCATGGCAATAGTCTTCTTTCCGAGTGAAATATTGCACATGCCAACTATGGAGCAAACTGTCAATGTCTGCATCAAGGCTTTCCGGGATTACTCCCACTATTTGCTCAACGACTGAATCTGGGGGAAGTGTAGAATTAGCCTGATCGAATATCTGTTCATTTTGTGCGGATACTATGCCGCAGCTTATTGACATTAGGAATATATATAATCGTCTCATCATACTTAGAATTTTATGCTGCAATTAACGCCGTACATCGACGGATTGTTACGTATGGCAGGAGAAACTTCCGGCCCCCAGTGCAAAGAAAGGTCAGGAGATATATCAAAATCGAATAACTGAGCATCTACATATGCATCTATGATAGAGACTGCATATACGCCTATGGTGATAAAAATGCTCATATCTCTATATCTGCGGAATCTGTCTTTCCGGTTCTTTAGCACCTCTTGAAAGTATGTACTTGATACATAATCTTCTGGGTCGGCCGTATCACTAAGGAAGTCTTGCCAACTCTGGTGATATTCGGATGCCGACCTGCCTGGATATTGCGCATCGTCCATGATATCGTAGTAAGCCTGATAGTAATCTTTGTAGTTACGATTATTCCACGTTACTGCATATATACATCCCATCAAACCTCCATAGACAATAGGTAATTTCCAGTACTTACGATTATAGATTTGCCCTAATCCGGGAATCAATGCCATCAACACGGCTCGTTTAGGATCTGGCTTGAAGTCCAACGTCATCTTGCCGGGTGTAGGTAACGAATCGACTTGCAGCACGACCGCCTGTATGGCAGAGTCTTCCGAAGTCTCTATCCATGCAGAGTCCCTCACAGCATCTTCTTCTTCTTCTGCGATTTGGGAGTAACCCCATGCAGGAAAGCAAATCAATCCGAGCCAGATTAAGAGCAGTCTATATATCATTTGAGCTTGTCTAATAGACTAATCAGTTTTTCTAATTCTTCCTCCGATGCAAAGGGTATCGTGATGCGCCCCTTGCCTTTACGATTGCATACCAACTGCACTGGCGTATTGAAAAAATGCGACAAATGTTCTCTTAGCATACTAAACTCTTCGGATATAGTTTCTCGCTTAGGCTTCTTTTCTTGCGCTCTCGAAACAGAAGCCTCTCCTTCTGAAGCATTACGTACCATATCTTCGACCTGCCGCACTGACAGGTTTTCTGCCAGTATCTGTTCATATAAAGCAAGCTGAACTTCGGGATCTTCCACAGGAATGAGTGCTCTCGCGTGCCCCATGTCGATACGTTTGTCTTTCAAGCCTACCTGAATCTCTGCCGGAAGTTTGAGCAAACGCAGGTAGTTTGTTATCGTCGTGCGCTTTTTGCCTATACGCTCACTGAGCTTTTCTTGCGTGAGACCATAATTTTCAATCAGCCGTTGATAGGCCAATGCTATTTCTATTGCATTGAGATCTTCTCTTTGGATGTTCTCTATAAGAGCCATTTCCACTACGTTATCATCCGCAGCCGTTCGGATATAAGCTGGAATGTGCGTCAATCCCGCCTTCTGTGCAGCCCGATACCGGCGTTCACCGGAAATAATCATATATTGTCCGTGTTCCTGTTCTTTCAGGGTGATAGGCTGGATTACTCCTAATGAACGTATTGAGGCGGTTAGTTCTTCTAAGGCTTCTTCTTCGAAGGTTGTGCGGGGCTGCTCAGGGTTAGGCCGTATCCGGCTCAACTCTATCTCGCTAATGGATGACGACCCTCCCGTCTTAAGTTCATCCATCGTAATCAATGCATCTAAACCACGGCCCAAAGCCGATTTTTTTAAAGCCATACTACTTCTATCTGTTTTTATCAATAAGTTCTTGTGCCAACTGCATGTAGTTTAACGAGCCTTTTGAATCGGCCTCATAGAGCAGAACCGGCTTGCCATAACTTGAGGCTTCACTCAGCTTGACATTACGCTGAATAACCGTAGTAAACACCAAATCTTGGAATGGACGTTTTACTTCTTCGTATATTTGGTTGGCCAAGCGCAAACGGGAGTCATACATCGTGAGCAAGAACCCTTCTATTTCCAGCGAAGGATTCAGTTTTGATTTGATAATCTTGATGGTATTCAGAAGTTTACTGATACCCTCTAATGCGAAATATTCGCATTGAACCGGAATAATAACAGAGTCAGCAGCAGTTAAAGCATTAACCGTAATCAGGCCTAACGAAGGCGAACAATCTATCAAAATGTAATCATAATTTGATTTCATCGGAAGCAACATCTGTTTCATGATTTGCTCGCGATTCTCCATACTCAACATTTCTATCTCTGCACCAACTAAATCGATATGCGAAGGGATAATATCCAAACCTTCCACTTCCGTTGAGATAATAGCTCCTTGCGCATCATTTCCATTCACAAGACATTCGTAAACTGATAGTTGTACGTTCCGAATGTCAATGCCCAAGCCGGACGAAGCATTAGCTTGCGGATCCGCATCCACGACTAATACTTTCTTTTCCAAAGTAGCCAACGAAGCGGCAAGGTTAATAGTTGTAGTGGTTTTTCCCACACCACCTTTTTGGTTGGCTAAAGCGATAATCTTTCCCATAATTTGTAACCTATAAATCGGTTACAAAACTAAGCATTTAAAACGGAATGTAACGTGTTTATTTAGAAACATTAGCTACATTGTTAATAACTTTCTGTATTTGTTGAAAATATCTCCGC
>CAZOKT010000203.1:0-4079 GCA_964580505.1 uncultured Parabacteroides sp.
CGTTAACTTACGAAATGACGGTTTTTCGGACAAAGAAGAATGCGGTTTTTACAAAACAAAAGCAGGCCGACAAGAACAATCCTGCCGACCCGCTCATATTCACCAACCTATTAAACGTCAATTTTTTTCGTTCGAGAACGAATAAGGAGCATCTTCCGGAAGAATCCCGCGCTGCGTATTCGGCTTGTCGCCCATCTCAATATCCAGCACACCCCCTTTCATAATCTCGTTGAAATCCAGATAATTCTTCGTATATTCCTCTCCGTTCATCTTCATCGACTCGATATAAATATTTTTGTCACTGTTTTCCGGAGCATTGATTACAAGACTATTGCCATTCTCAAAGTGCAACGTAGCCTTCTTGAAGAGCGGTGCTCCCATGACATACTGAGACGAGCCCGGACACACCGGATAAAATCCTAAAGCAGAGAACACATACCAAGCCGAAGTCTGTCCATTATCCTCATCGCCACAATAACCATCCGGTCCCGGCGTGTACATACGGTCCATCACCTGACGCAACCAATACTGCGCCTTCCACGGCTCTCCCGCATAGTTGTAGAGGTATATCATGTGCTGAATCGGCTGGTTTCCATGCGCATAGTTACCCATATTCATTACCGTCATCTCACGGATTTCATGGATGACGCCACCATAATAGCTGTCATCGAAAATTGGCGGTACAGCAAACACCGAATCCAACATCTGTACGAACACTTGCTTTCCGCCCATCAAGTCGATTAAGCCCTGTGGGTCATGGAATACCGACCACGAATAGTGCCAGCTGTTACCTTCCGTAAAGGCATCTCCCCACTTCAACGGAGAGAACGGTGTCTGGAACTTGCCATCCTTATTCTTTCCGCGTATTAATTTACTTTCCGCATCATACAGATTCTTGTAGTTCATCGCGCGCTGAGCAAACAAGTCGATTTCGCTTTTCGGACGCTTCAGCTCCTTAGCCAACTGATACAGACACCAATCGTCGTAAGCATACTCCAGTGTACGGGCAGCATTCTCGTTAATATTCACGTCATAAGGGACGTAACCCAATTCGTTATAATACTGATAACCCAAACGCCCGGAAGAAGAGACCGTCGGATGAACGCCATTCACCGAAGCCATCAGCCCTTTCCACAATGTCTCTGTATCATCAACCCGGACACCCTTCAGATACGCATCAGCCAAGACAGAGGCGGTATTGTTACCTACCATGCAGCCACGATGACCCGGGCTCGACCACTCCGGATAGAAGCCACTCTCGCGATACGCATTCAGGAAGCTCTCCTGCATCTCCTTGTTCACCGACGGGAACATCATATTCAAGAACGGGAACAAACAACGGAACGTATCCCAAACGCCTGTTCCGGTATAATAATAACCAGGAAGCACCTCGCCTGTTGTCGGGCTGTAGTGTATCACCTCTCCGTTCTCGTCGACTTCATAAAACTTATGCGGGAACAATAAAGCACGGTACATGCAGGAATAGAACACGCGGTATTGGTCTAAATTGCCACCCTCCACTTCGATGCGTCCTAACAAATAGTTCCAAGCCCTCTTACCGTCATCCTTGATTTGGTCGAAGCTATTTCCTAACTCCTTCATATTAAGCTCAGCTTGGTCAAAACTAATGAAAGAAGACGCCACCTTAGCATGAACCAATTCGCCTTTCTTTGTCTTAAATCCAATGATGGCACCAGCATGATTAGCTTCTTGCTCTAATTTGCCTTCCGTCAATGTACCGTCAGCAACCGTAGCCTGATAAGTGAAAGACTTATCGAACTGGATTATGAAATAATTCTTGAAACCTTCCGGGACTCCGCCACTATTCTTCGTCGTATAACCGATAATCTTATTCTCTTCCGGCACAATCTTCACATACGAACCATTATCAAACGGGTCAATTACCACATACGAATGCTCATTCTCGGGGAAGGTAAAACGGAACATTGCAGCACGGTCGGTCGGAGTAAGTTCCGTCACAATATCATATTCCGCCAAATATACCTTATAATAATATGGCTTCGACACTTCGCCTTTATGCGAGAACCAGCTGGCACGCTCCTGCATATCGAATACAGGCTCACCCACAATCGGCATAATCGAGAACTGGCCAAAATCATTAATCCACGGACTGGGCTGGTGCGTCTGCTTAAAGCCATTAATCTTTGTTGCCGTATATTGATATTGCCATCCATCCCCCATCTTACCCGTCTGCGGAGTCCAGAAGTTCATACCCCAAGGCCGGGCGATAGCCGGATAAGTATTTCCGGTAGAAAGCTCAAATGTAGATTCAGTTCCCATCAACGGATTCACATATTCCACTGGGTCAAAGGTTTCTGTTGCCTGTACTGAAGGCTGCCCTATCCAAATCATAGAAGCAGCCAAAGCTACAGTCCATAAGTTTTTCTTTTTCATGATATGTTTTTATATAATAATTGATATTAGAAATTTTCTTCGTTTGCCATATTCCATATATTCAAGAAGGAGGCCTTAGTAATATCCACAATCTTCTCCCAATTAATCTTATCTGCATGATCGCTCGGTTGATGGTAATCTGGATGCCCATCCGTATGATACCATATAATAGGAATATCCAATAGCGCGAATGTTCCATTATCGCTTCCCCCTATCGGTCTATCCCATGCACGATAGTTGGGCTTTAATTTCAAGTTATATTCTTTGATATCATCTTTTAACCATTGCTCGAAAACAGGATGTGCTTTCGTATAGAAATATACTACATATTCTGGATTAGACTCATCATTATTTCGTCCTATCATATCGAAATTCAGGTATCCTTTCACTTTATCTATATCGGCAAAAGTCTGCGCAAACGCACGCGAGCCCAGCAATCCTTTCTCCTCTCCATCCCAGAAAGCAAAAATAACCGTACGCTCCGGTTGCTGACCGGCTACCATAAATGCTCGTGCTATTTGCAATACAGCCGATACTCCCGAAGCATTATCATCTGCCCCATTATATATTTGATCTCCATCCAACATGGGATCATAACCTATATGGTCATAATGTGCACCTACAATGACATACTCATCTGTTTTCTTCCCGGGAAGAACAGCCAAGATATTATTTAAATCCAACTTTTGATGGACTTTATCCTTCAATTTTGCAATAGAATCAGGTTCCACCTGCCAACGCTGATTCTTAATCTGACGTTCAGCATGATAAGCTTCGAAAGGATGGTAATAAGACTCGCCTAAAGGCTGGATGCCTAAAGACTTAAGAACAGAAACAATATAATGCCCAGCAATTCGTCCGCCCGGAAATCCTGCTTCACGCCCCATCAATTCATCACTTGCCAAAAATTCTATATGAGCTTCGGCGGTTTGCCTATTAATTGATTCTACACCATAAGTTTCGGCGTTCTTTTTATTTGTAGATTTTGTTTCTTTATTCTCTGGGGAAGAGGCAAATAGAGAAGAAGCTGTCAATAAAGACAGCATACATAAAATAGCTTTTTGATTCATATTATTTGTATTTATTGTTAATCCCGTTACAAAGCTATAAAAAAATAACCGGATTTTGAATCTTTATCATAAAAAGGTACTTTTTCCTGTAAATTCTTCCTCTTTTCGATGGAAAGTCCCCACCTCCTTGTATCCCTTACCAACCCTATAGGTGGCAAGAGATGTCATCCAACATGTTCTTTTCAAATTAAAGTTAATACTAAATTTACAATCAATTAGCAGTAGCAGTTCTACTCAAAGAATGTTCCAAACGACGAATCTCGGCACTTAGTACCTGGCATTTCCAGCCATTTTTCATGGACTGATAGCGCGCTAACTGATAACGTAACACGGCCAATGCCTTCATTACTTTGTCATCTTTTTCCATCATATTCATTTTGGTTTTATGCCTCACGCTTGAGGCTGGTTAATACTATAAAATATTTAAATCTTCCTATTTCTGTACTAATTACATGGCAAAGATACAACATTTTTTAAAATCATGCTTTATAACATAGAAATACATTTGCTCATTTAACTTTTTCAGTTATAAATGCCACTCATTTATAAAGGAAACGCATTGTAAATACCTTTATAAATTTACGGAAATACAAT
>CAZOKT010000204.1:0-4062 GCA_964580505.1 uncultured Parabacteroides sp.
ATGCACGCTGAAATTTTAAGGGCTGTTCCTCGCAAAAATTATCCGCCATACAATATTGCTTTTATAGCTATGTCCCTACCTCTCGGAGAAAAAATTTACTTCTTATTCGAACTCATGTTTGTTTAAGGAGTTTTTTAATACCACAATACTTTCCGGTCCCATATTGAAAAGTAAATCTACGATACTGAGATTCGGAAGAAAGCCGTGTTTCTCTTGGAAGACCTGATAATAGGGTACTGGTTGAAAAGTTTCGTCTTCCTCTTTGGATTTGGGTGAGATACTTTCGCGGAAATCATTCTCTACTTGCGACTGATAAATCGTTGTGGGCTGGATGTCCGGCTGAATATCTATCAGCTCACAGATGATTTCGCGCAGACGCTCATTAAAATCCAAGAGAAACTCATATCGTTTCTCATAAAAAGGAGCGAAATCGTCTTCGTAATATTCAAAGAAAGGACTCATACGATAGGCAGAAACCAGCGCATTCCAATGCAAATGTCGCCAATTCCCGTGTTCGGATATGCGAATGTCGCGCGTTAAGCACTTTAATGTATCTGGCTTTACAATAGGAATAGTCAACGCTTGCAGACCGTTAGCCGCAGCAATGACACAGCGGTTCCGGTAAGTTTGCTTGAGGAAATTCTCTTCTGTTTCCAGCATGATGCGTTCAAATGTGCACAGCTTGGTGTAAAGTTGAACAGGTCCTAAATAAGCTGTAGAAACGTAAGCCGTAGTCATAATCTTTTGAATCTTTTATCTTTGTCTTTACTAAACCAACAGAAGAAAAGTTTCCCGATTAAATGATTCTCCGGAACGACTCCGACATGGCGCGAATCAACCGCATCGGTTACATTATCCGATAAAAACCAATAATAATCTTGCCGGAAAAAGAAAAAGTCCGTCTCTTTGCCTTCAATGTAAAGCTTCCCATTCCGAATAAGGACATTGCTATTCGTTTCATTCAGAATCGCCTCCTTGCAAGCCAACAGAGAAAGACTATCCAAGCGATAAGCACGATCTTTCTGAGGAATTACGAATTGATAAGTGGAAGCCTGATGTACACGTAACAACGATTTCAACGAGTCAGGAAGTTCTTTCCGCAATTGATATTCTTCAAAAGATGTTAGTGTAAGAGTAACACCACCGTGTTCCTTTTTTCTATCACGTTGAGGGATCTGCAATTTCTTTAGTAGTGAGAAAAGACTTGGTTCTCCTTCCTTTGGCATAAAATAAGTATGCAGGGAGTTAGGCGAAAAAGAGTATTTTTTACCGTTGATGACGTAACAGTCTGGACGAACCTCGATTGTATCTCCAGGAATCCCAATACAGCGGCTAATCAATAACGGAGAATCCACAGAATCTCGTTGCAAAGGAGAGGTGAAAAGCATTATGTCACAGCGCTTGGGCTTTTGGAGAGGGGAAGGTAACTTATTTACCAAGACGAGATCGCCTCGATGCAAGGTTGTCTCCATGGCGAAAGTAGAAATGTGCAGGGATTCGACTACATAATGCCTGAACCCCATCACCAAAGCTACCAGCAAAATAACAAAGCCGGCAAAACGCAGTATGGTTCCTATTTTCTTTGTTATCAATCCTTCCCTCCTCATGCAGGTTCTCTACTTAGCTTTAATTGAGCATCTCTCAATCACTCTTTATAAACTCACTTGATGTTGTCCACCCAGCGGAATAATCTTTCCCAACGGATTTTACCATCGAAGAGATTTCTGTCTTTGTCTAACGACAACCAAATCATGATAGGCTTTCCTACGATATGGTCTTCCGGAACAAATCCCCAAGAACGACTGTCGGCACTGTTGTGTCGATTATCTCCCATCATCCAATAATAATCGTATTTGAAGGTATAAGATGTGGTTTTCTCTCCATTAATATATATGGCACCGTCGCGTTCTTCCAGTTCATTGTTTTCATAGTTTTTGATGCATCGCCGATAGATTGCCAAGTTCTCTGGTGTCAATTCCACTGTGGCACCGCGTTTGGGAATGTATATCGGTCCATAATTATCTCGTGTCCATCCGTTATCATAATCTACCGGATAGTACATCGTGCCACCTATCATCTCCGGTTCAACGATAACATTCTTCACCGTCGGGAGCTTTTTTACCTGTTTCAGCATGGATTCGGTCATCGGAAAACGATAGACAAAGTTATAACTACCGGAAGTGTTCGGATGGAAACCAAGGAAGGATAATGTCTCTGCGTCAGTTATCATACAGGATTGACCATAAGGATTATAGTCATCACGGCTTACACCCCACTTTTTAAACATAGCTTCAGTGAAGGGTGCTTCACTTTCCACGAAGTAATTCAACTGCATGTTTTTAGGGTTCTGCGCTTTCTTTCCGTTGATGTAAACTTGGCTGGAGCGAATGCTGAGTGTGTCACCGGGCATTCCGATACAACGCTTCACGTAATTCTCGCGTTTGTCGACAGGACGGTAGATAATTTCTCCAAATTGTCGCTGATTGGCACGTATGGCCTCTCGGCCGTACATTTGTACTAAGGTATAGTAATCGGGGTTTTGCATTCGCATGGCAATCGTATCGCCGGCCGGAAAATTAAACACGACGATATCATTACGCTTTACCTGTCCTAAGCCTGCAACACGCTTGTAATCCCACTTCGGCCATTCCAAATAAGACTTGCAACCAAGGATAGGAAGTGTATTTTGAACGAGTGGAAACGAGAGCGGTGTGTTTGGCACACGCGGTCCGTAACTTGCTTTGCTAACAAAAAGATAATCGCCTACTAACAACGACTTCTCCAGTGAAGAACTCGGTATCTGATAATTTTGGAATAAAAAGATATTAATGAAATACACCGCTACCAATGCAAACACGATATCGTCTACCCAGTCAAGCGCATTCCGTAAGCGAGGATTTTTCACGTTCTTCCATGCTCCCCACGGGATAAACTTCGTCAGATAAATATCAGCTAACACAATAAAGCCTACTGCCAACCAGCCATTTTGCATCCAAAGGATAAAAAGTCCGTATAGAACTGCTGCGATAGCAAATTTAACGTACTGCCGCTTTGTTATTGTAATGACGTACTGCCGCTTTGTTGTTGTAATCTTTTTCATAGGCAACACGTTACTTAAAAGTGAAAGAGGTCATCCATGCCTAAAAAACCTTTCTTTCCCGCAGTAAACTCGGCAGCTATCACGGCTCCAAGTGCAAAACCTGCCCGGCTCTTTGCATCATGCTTAATACTGATGGTATCCGCATCCGACTCATAAATGATTTCGTGGATACCCGGCACCTCACCTTCGCGAATTGCATGAATGGGCAGGTCGGTAGGCAATTCTTTCGTCTCCAGTGTCCAGCGCGTTTTGCGCTCCATATTTTCGAGAATACCCTCTGCCAGCGTGATAGCAGTCCCTGACGGCGCGTCCAGCTTGTGTACGTGGTGTACTTCTGTCATTCGCACGTCGTAAGCAGAAAAATTATTCATAATTTTCGCCAAATACTTATTCACTGCAAAAAAGATATTCACCCCCACGCTGAAATTGGAAGCATAAAAGAAAGTCTTGCCTTCCTCTTCGCAAAGCCGTTTTACTTCCGGCATTTGTTCCAGCCAGCCTGTTGTTCCCGAAACCACCGGGACATCTGCGGCAAAGCAGCGCATATAGTTTGCGTAAGCTGTTTGTGGTGTGGTGAATTCAATAGCCACGTCGGCATTGCGAAATGCCTCCGAATCGAAATCCTGAGGATTATTTACGTCGATAATTGCCACAATCTCGTGTCCTCGTTTTAGGGCGATTTGCTCAATGGCCTTACCCATCTTGCCATAACCTATCAATGCTATTTTCATTTCGTTTTGTTTTTATTTCCTTCGTTTTTGCGGATGCAAACATACGAAAAAAGCCTGCAAAATTCCTGTTTTCAACGTATTTATTTTTGTGAGCCATGCAACTTTATCATCAGATTTATTCCAATTAGCAATCCATATAAAATGAGAAGTATGGTCATGCCTATAAAATTTATTGACATATAAATAACGTGAGTTCGACATAGCGTGCATGAAGCGGTAAGTTCAGAGTCC
>CAZOKT010000205.1:0-4037 GCA_964580505.1 uncultured Parabacteroides sp.
GAGGCGTCGAGAGCTGCAGGAGTGGCTTTCGGACGGAATCACTTTAAGGTAAGCGAAAGTGACTTGAAGAAGGTTTTGGCAGCTGCATTGGAAGCTGGTGGAGATTATGCCGATTTATTTTTTGAGCATACATTGAATAACAGCATACAATTGCAGGATGGTGCCGTAAATAATGCACAGTCGAATATAGACTTTGGTATGGGAGTGCGTGTCTTGGCGGGCGACCAGACAGGATATGCCTATGTGGAGAATATTACATTAGACGAAATGCTGAAAGCCGCGCGTACGGCTGCTCGTATTGCTAATAATGGTAATACATCGGTACAGATAGCAGATTTGACAGAAGTTAAACCAAAAGGGAAATACTATGACGTGCAAGCACCGTGGGAAACCTTTACGGTGAAAGACAAGATGCCCTATCTGCAAAAGCTGAATGATAAGATTTTTGAGCTGGATGCACGTGTACATAAGGTAACAGCCTTTCTTTCAGACGCGACCTCGCATATCTTCTTCTGTAACAGTGAAGGAACATCCTATTATGATTATCGCCCTATGTGCTCATTGGGGGCTATATGTATTATGGAAGAGAATGGGCGTGTAGAGAATGCCTATGCTTCCCGTTCATTCCGTATGGGCGCTGAATTCTTGACAGATAATTTGATTGATACATTAGCAAAGGCGGTAGTAGATAAAACTTCTATTCTTTTCCATGCCATCAAACCTAAAGGAGGCGAACTGCCGGTGGTAATGGGAGCAGGAGGCTCAGGAATCCTTTTGCATGAGGCTATCGGGCATGCGTTTGAAGCAGATTTCAATCGTAAGAAAGTCTCTATCTTCTCGGATTTGTTGAACAAGAAGGTCTGCGATGAGCATATTAATGTGATAGACGATGGTACAATTCCATTCAATCGAGGCTCAGTCAATATTGATGATGAAGGTACAGAAGGACAGAAAACATATATCGTACGCGAAGGTATCCTGACGAGCTATCTGCACGACCGTATCAGTGCGAACTATTATGGTATCTCATCAACCGGAAACGGACGACGTGAGAATTTCCGCCAAGTCCCTATCCCGCGTATGCGTGCTACCTATATGGAGGCAGGGAATGTAAGCGAAGAAGACATCATCGCATCCGTGAAGCATGGAATCTATGCCGGGGAATTTACGAACGGACAGGTACAGATAGGCGCCGGTGATTTCACCTTCTTTGTATCACATGGCTATTTAATAGAAAATGGCAAATTGACGGACCCCATAAAGGATATCAATATCATTGGAAACGGACCTAAAGCATTGGCCGATATTACAATGGTTGGAAATAACTATCAAATGGACAATGGTACTTGGACGTGTGGCAAAGACGGTCAGTCTTGTCCGGTTACTTGTGGCATGCCATCTGCTTTGGTTAGCAAATTAACCGTAGGAGGTGAGAGTTGAGCCTTCATTAAATTCAATTTATTATAATAAGGAGCAAATATGATTACAAACGAAAATAAAAAATTGGCACAATGGGCGATGGAATATGCGCTGAAAAATGGATGCCAGTCCTCTAAAGTTAGCCTATATAGCGGTTCGAGCTGCTCTTTCGAGGTACGCGATATGAAGATAGACCGCTTGCATCAAGCATCGGAGAATTCATTGGTTGTGCAACTTTACGTAGACGGACGCTTCGGTTCTTTCTCAACCAACCGCTTGGATAAGGCCGAATTAGAGAAGTTTATCAAAGAGAATATTGAGGCTACACGCTATTTGGCAGAAGATAAGGCACGGGTATTGCCTGATGAAAGCCGTTATTATAAAGGAGGGAAGCCGGATTTGCAACTCCTCGACCCGAATTTTGATGCAGTTCAGCCGGACGATAAGAAAAACTTGGCTTTGAGTACGTGTGAGGAGATTATGGGCAAAGATGAGCGCATTATCTCTTCTTCAGCATCTTATGGCGATGAGAAGAACTTTAAATATATGATAACCAGCAACGGATTTGAAGGAGAAACTTCTGCTTCTTCGTTCAGTTTGGTGGGCAGTGTGAGTATCAAAGGAGAAGGGGAGGCTCGTCCGGAGTCTTATTGGTATAACTCTTCGCTTTATTATAATGATTTGGTCAAGTCGGGTATTGGCACAAAAGCTCTTGAACGTGTGTTGCGCAAGTTAGGTGCTAAGAAGACGAAATCAGGCCGCTATACGATGGTGGTTGATAATATGAATGCTTCACGTTTGCTTTCTCCGGTTATTAATGCGATTAATGGCGCATCTATCCAGCAAAAGAGTTCTTTCTTGATGGATAAATTGAATCAGAAGGTATTAGGAGAAAAACTGACATTAAAAGATGAACCTCATCTGGCAAAGGCCTCAGGTGCACGTTATTTCGATCAAGAAGGTGTGGCTACCCAACCCATGTATATATTTGATAAAGGTGTATTGAATACTTATTTTATTGATACCTATCGGGCAAATAAGATGGACGTTGAGCCGACTATTTCCTCACCCTCTATCCTTACGATGGAGATGAGCAATAAGAACTTGGACGCCTTGATAGCAGGAGTAAGCAAGGGTATTTTGGTAACCGGTTTCAATGGAGGGAATAGCAATAGCACGTCAGGCGATTTTTCGTATGGTGTAGAGGGATTCCTGATTGAAGGAGGGAAGTTGGTTCAGCCTATATCCGAAATGAATGTAACAGGCAATATGATTAAACTTTGGAACCAATTGGTTGAAGTGGGCAATGACCCTCGGCTTTCATCCAGTTGGCGTATCCCAAGCCTCTGCTTTGAAGGAATTGATTTCAGTGGGCTTTAATGAATTTACGGATTATGAGTTGCGGATGTCATGGACGTCTGTAATTTGTAATTCGTAATTTTTTGTGTCGAATATTAGGAGAAAATAGAAACCTTTACGGTTTATCGCCTTTTATTTAACAAGTGAATCGCCGAAATTTGTCCACAAATTAATTCTAAAACAATATATTATGATACTTGCATCATTGAAGAATACGAAAGAAATTGAGAAGTTGAATCCCCATTTTTCAAAAGCGTTCGACTTTATTCGGCAAAATGATTTTTCCAAGATGGAGAACGGAAATTATGAAATAGATGGGGATAAATTGTTTGCAAATATCCAAGTAATTAATGGGAAACACCGGTCGTCAAATATTGAGGTGCATCGGAAGTATATTGATATACATGTTCCGCTTATCGGCGTGGAACAAATTGGGTGGAAGCCGGCTACCGACCTGATGGAGGAATCAGCTTTCGATGAAAAGCAAGACATTGCGCTCTATATGGACAAACCTACTAGCATTGCGCGTATTTATCCCGGGCAGTGTGCAATTTTTTATCCTGAGGACGGTCTTGCACCCGGTATAGGCGAAGGATTACTCCGTAAAGTTGTCATCAAAATTAAACAATGAATTCTATCCTTTTCAGATTAGCACGTCCGGAGGATGCCGCCGATATATTAGCTATTTATGCGCCTTATGTTCGTAATACCCCGATTACGTTTGAATATGAGGTACCTACTTTAGATGTTTTCAAGCAGCGTATTCGGGATATTTCAAATGATTATCCTTATTTTGTGTGCGAATCGGAGAAAAGAATTGTGGGATATGTTTACGCGCATCGCCATATGGAACGGGCAGCTTATCAATGGAATGCCGAACTTTCCATCTATTTGCAAGAAGGCTATACACAAAAGGGATTGGGCAAAATAATGTGTGCCACTCTCTTCCGTTTGTTGCGTTTGCAGGGCATTCGGAATGTGTATAGTTGTGTGACTATTCCAAATATGCGAAGCGAAGGTTTACATCGTTCGTTGGGTTTTCGTCTGCAAGGGATTTTTCTTCATGCGGGCTATAAGTGCGGTGCGTGGCATGATGTAGCTTGGTTTGAGAAAAGCATTGCCGATTATCCGCACAATCCTGCTCCCTTGTGTCCTTTTCATGAAATAGAGACGGACGAAGTTCGCCAGATTTTAGTTGATGCCACTCGGCAGGCAAACGTAAATCGACATTAATTGGTGATTTATTCTCTTCAGAGTGC
>CAZOKT010000206.1:0-4005 GCA_964580505.1 uncultured Parabacteroides sp.
ATTTATGTTAATTCATTGGGGGCTTGGCGCAGAAGAGCTGTCCTTAATAATATTTAGCTGCGAAGATGAGTTATATACAACAGATAATTGATTACTTCTATCATCATTCTCTTTCTATGCCGATGATAGACCGCGTGCACAGGCGTATGGTGGAACGTAAAGACGAGAAAGAACAGGAAGAGGCTTGCCATGCGCTTTGGGAGGAAATAGGCTTCCCTGAAAATGAGCGTAGCGCAGAAGCTGCCTACAAGCGTTTGGAAGCGCGGTTAGGATTGAACCCCGAAGTCGGGCGACGTCCGTCTCACTTCTGGAGATGGATGGGGGTAGCTGCCATTTGGTTGGTTCCTTTATTATTACTCTCCCTTTCCATTCATAAGTATAAAAAAGTCGAGGAAGTGCAGCAAATGCTTGAGGATGTAGCATTGGTAGAACATTTCGTTTCAACAGGGAAGCAGGAGATGGTGCTACTGCCGGATAGTAGCCGGGTATGGTTGAACTCGGAAAGCGTACTTGTTTACCCGTCGCGTTTCTTGGGAGAGAATAGGAAGGTGTACCTATCGGGTGAAGGTTACTTCGAAGTGAAGAAGGATTCGGCATGTCCGTTCATCGTGAATGTTCGTACTCTCAATATAGAAGTATTGGGTACACGTTTTGACGTGCGGGCTTATCCGGAGTCGGATGAGATAAAGACAACTTTAGAAGAAGGGGAGGTGCAAGTGCGTCTGAAAGAGGTGTCGTCCAAACCATATCCGTTGCAACCGAATGAGCAACTGATTTATCATGTGAATAGCAAGGAAGTGGACGTAAGGCAGGTGCGCTCGTCGGACTATTCGGATTGGCGTTTGGGTGGTCTTTACTTCGATAATGCTTCTTTCGGGGAAGTTCTGCGTACGATTGAGCGTAGCCATGCTGTACATATCCGGTTGCAAACCTCTATACACAACGATAATCGGCTAACGGTTCACTTTAAGAAGCATGAAACGCTCGAGAACATATTCATGTTATTGAAAGAGCTTATCCCCGGATTGGAATATCAGATAGACGGACGAGACATCTACATAGAATAGAAGGGATATAGTCATGCTTGCCGATTCCCTCAGTAAAAGGACAGTATGCTGCAGACATCTTGGGAGATAATTATCAGAAATGGAAGCAGATTATGCAGGGCGTGTTGTTTGCACATGGGTTAGGAAGATAACAGCACGTCACGTGATGGAATAAATTCCTTATCTTTGTCGCCATATTAAGAAAATAATGAACAATAGGTTACTGACATATATCGCAATAGCGGGATTGATATGCCCTGCTATGCTATCGGCACAAGAGCAGATAGAAGAGGAAACAACAAGTTATAGGGCAGAGATAGGAGGAGTGCTCTCGTCCGGGAGTTATGCTCCTTTCTGGATAACCAGCAATCGGTACGGAGTGGTGCCGGTTGAGGATGACAATGCTTATTTGAAAGCGGGAGTGTTTCATAGTCAGCACTTCGGTAAGGATTTCCGCTGGGGAGCCGGATTAGACTTGGTCGCAGCCGTTCCCCGCTATAAGAATGTGTATATCCATCAAATCTATGCAGAAATTGGCTATCGTTGGCTGGAACTGAGTATCGGGAGTAAGGAACGATACCAGTCTATGATGGACAGATGGCTGAGCAGTGGCGATATGATATGGTCGGCTAACGCCCGGCCTATTCCGGAAATCAACCTGAGTGTTCCGGAATATACCGTCATACCTCGCACGAAAGGGTGGTTGCAGGCAAAGGGGAACTTCAGTGTGGGGCGTTCTTTCGATTCGGGTTATCTGGAAGAAGTATTTGCAGATAGCTATACTTATGTCAAAAATGTATTGTGGCATCATAAGTCTTTGTTTGTGCAACTGAAGGACACGGAGGGCGGATTCCCGCTGTCGGCAACTATCGGTGCGCAACATTTGGTGCAGTGGGGTGGGACTTCAACGAATCCCAACGTGGGAGAACAGCCGCATTCGTTTAAGGATTTTCTAAGAATAGTGGTTGGTAGTCAGGGCGGAAGTGACGCTACGGCATCGGATCAAGTAAACGCATTGGGAAATCATCATATTTCTTATGATTTTAGCCTTACTTATACAGCTCCCGGCTGGATAGTGAAGGGATATTACCAGCATCTATGCGCGGATAAGTCGGGCACGGAGTTCCGTAATGGCATAGATGGGCTATGGGGCGTACAGATAGACCTTCCGAAGTTCGGATGGATAGACAAATTGGTATTCGAATATGTCGATACGCGCAATCAAAGCGGCCCTTTCCATTATATTACGTTTAATCATGAAAAACATCCCGGCAGAGGCGGTGGTGATGATGACTATTATAATAACGACGATTATCAAACCGGCGACTCTTACTTCAACCGGGCGATTGGCTCTCCCTTGCTTATCTCGCCCGAATATAATGCGGATGGCAGGCCGGGTTTCCTCAATAACCGCATCAAGGATTGGCATATAGGGTTGGAGGGACATCTCTCGGCAAATGTGTGCTATCGTATGCTGATAACCGTCATGAATACGTGGGGAACGGGTACCCGTCCTTTGCTTGAGCCGAAACATGGTGTCTCGCTGATGGCAAACGTAACTTATACACACCCCCAATTAGAGGGCTGGCAGTTCAGTGGCTCTCTCGGTGCGGATACGGGCGATGTTTTCGGAGAGAAAAGTACGGGGTTTGAATTGAAAGTCTCTAAATCCGGTATCTTGAAACGGTGGGGAGATTAGCGTGTAATCACCGGAACTCTTCCCATAAATCCTGCGCGATAAGCTGCTGTGTCTGCTCGGCAATCATCTGGAGGCCTTTATGAGAGGTGTCTTGCCCTTCGAGCGAGATAGGTGCATGGATGACCATCTCCATGCGGTGGTGATGCAGGTTCAATGAGCCGATTGGCAGGACGAAGAACGGTCCGTTGAGGGTAATCGGCACGACGGGCAGGTGTTGGTCGGCTGCCATCTGGAAGGCACCTTTCTTAAAGCGGGACATCCGGCCGGTCTCTGTTCGCGAGCCTTCCGGGAAAATAGCGATGGAGGCACCTCTGCGCAAACACTTCTCTGCTTCTACCAGCGAACGGGCTGCTGCCTTCTTCGTGGAGTGATCTACGAAGATAAAACCTGCCGCCCTGCAAGCCTGGCCTACGAAGGGTATTTTGGCTATGCCTGCTTTCATGACCCATTTAATCGGCACTCCCAAGAAGCCGTAGATAAGGAAGATGTCGAATGCTCCTTGGTGATTGGCTGCGAATACGTAGGATTGCCCGCGTTGGATATGCTCGCGACCGCGTACTTTTACTGGACATAATGCCAGATAGCAGGTGAGCCTCGACCATATCATGCCCGGATAGTATGAGAATATCCGTTCGCCGCCCAAAAGGCATCCGATGAGGGTACTGAGGGCTGTCAGGAGCGTTAATACCAGGAAAATGGGCACGAAGATGAGCCACGTATACAGAACATAAAAAAAGCGTTTCATAGATGGATTTATTAATGACGGGGCAAAGATAGGTGCTAATTCAACAGGATTCACCATTTTTATTCTAAAATATTTTTACAATCGGGTTATTATTACTTTATTTGCATAATCAATTAGAATAATCAACAAAAGCATCTATAACCATGAGCGAATTAGTTAAGAATTTAGGAGTAATAGTTCTCCTTATCGGTGTAGTTATATTGGCTGTTCCAGCTTTGACAGGTGGTATGACAAATGCAATTTTACTTTCCGGTTTGGTAGTAATCGTCATTGGCTACTTGAGCCACATTGTTATCAACAAACGCGTAGAGTAAGATCCCTTTACAAAATCTAAGCACTACAGAGGAGGCGACAGCCTGTCTGTAGTGCTTATTTTTTTGTTATCAGTTATCCAATTAGTAGTCCATGGCTTACATGCACTTCAACTTTAAGTGATTAATATGTGCATTTTCATTCACCCGTAGGGTGCTGTTGCGACCCACTCGTGGGTCGCTTTGGTGAGGCACTCGTGGGTC
>CAZOKT010000207.1:0-3990 GCA_964580505.1 uncultured Parabacteroides sp.
AGTGCAAAAAGTTTGATACAGTACGTAGTTGTCAGTTCATACAGTACCAACGAGTCGGTTCATACAGTACATAACGACCCGTTGGTACTGTATCAATTGTCGGTTTGGTACAGTACGAATTTCCGCATTCATCATACACCTAATTAAGGTTTGTTGCATAAAATACCTTTCCTTAAAACGCCAAAACCACTTCTATTTGCGTATTATTGGAAGATAGGCTATGTTGAATATGCGGTTATTTCATTCAACCGGCGGGTTTGTTTTATCTGTTTTCGTCTAAATAAGAATCCTTATATCCCAAGAAGTAGAGGATACCATCTAACCCGATTGTCGAAATGGATTGTTCCGCATTGGCTTTCACCTTCGGTTTGGCGTGGAAAGCAATACCCAGTCCGGCGATGCTTATCATAGGTAAGTCGTTTGCACCATCCCCTACGGCCACCGTCTGACGAATATCCACATTTTCTACTTGTGCAATCAGGCGCAGTAACTCCGCTTTCCGTTTTCCATCTACCACTTCACCCACATACCGTCCCGTAAGCTTTCCGTTCTCTACCTCCAGCTCGTTCGCATAGACATAATCAATGCCGAATTTCTGTTTTAGGTAATTTCCGAAATAAGTGAAACCTCCGGAGAGAATGGCAATCTTGAATCCCACCTTCTTTAATATACGCATCAAACGGGCAGCCCCTTCGGTTATCGGCAAGTTTTCGGCAATTTCTTGCATCACCGACACATCCAAGCCACGCAAGAGAGCACAACGTTCTTTGAAGCTGGTGATGAAGTCTATTTCCCCACGCATCGCCGATTCGGTGATGGCTTTCACTTGGTCTCCTACGCCCGCCCGCATAGCCAACTCGTCAATAACCTCCGTCTCAATCAAGGTCGAATCCATATCGAAGCAAATCAGGCGGCGCATACGGCGGTACATACTATCCTCTTGGAAAGAAATATCTACCTGCAACTCTGTTGCCAACTTCAAGAAGTCCGCCTTCATTTGTTCTTTGTCTTTTGGTGTTCCTCGCACGGAGAACTCCACACTGGCCTTCAAAGCGCGTGCGTTCTCATCCAGCGGGATACGTCCTGTTAAGCGTTTAATGGCATCTATATTCATATCCTGTTCGGCAATAATCCGGCTTACTCCGGCTATTTGCCTGGCTGTTAGTCTGCGTCCGAGAATCGTAACGATGTAACGATTTCTTCCCTGCATGCCGACCCATTGCGTATATTCTTCTTCCGAGATGGGGGTGAAGCGGATATTAACCCCCAACTCGTAACTCCGAAACAACGCTTCCTTCATGATGTTGCCGGAAGTCGCAGCATCGCATTGGTATAGAATGCCTAATGAGAGATTGTTATGAATATCTGCCTGGCCAATATCCAAGATAATTGCATTGTTTTGCGCCAATATATCGGTTAATGTTGCGGTAACACCGGGACGGTCATCTCCGTTGATGTTCAATAGGATGAGTTCTTTATCTTTTGTCATGGCTTTATTCTTTCGGATATAGTTATATTTCTTTGTAATTTTAGGAATAAATCAAGAGCGTTTCGAGGAGCTTTCGCGTTGCCTCTATGGGATTGTCCGCATTAATGATAGAACCGGAGATGGCAATCCCGTGGATGCCGGTCTGCATCAACTCGGGAATGTCTTCCAATTCAATGCCTCCAATGGCATATATCGGCAAATGAATTCCTGCTTCTCGGCATGATTCCATTATGTTGCGGTATCCGTCTATTCCGAGTATCGGACTGAGTTTCTTTTTGGTTTGCGTGAATCGAAAAGGTCCCAATCCGATGTAGGAAGCACCTTGCCGGGCTGCGCATTGAATATCCTCGAAGCTATTTGCCGTAGCTCCAATCAGGAAATCTTTGTCCTTGTGTGCTTCTTTTACGATTTTCCATGCATCAGCCACCGGTATATCGTTTTTCCCCAAATGGACTGCACCGGCTCCTACATCCAAAGCGGCGTGGACGTCATCGTCAATACACAATAATCCTTTCTTCTGATGGCATAACTCGGCTATTCTATGAGCTTCAGCCATATCTAATCCGGCTTTCTGACGGAGCTGAACCCAGCTGCCTCCCCCTTCTAAGAACAGTTCAGCCTCTTCATAATCCGTATAACGTTCTGTCTGATGGGTAATGAGCATCAGGCGGTTTGTACCTTCAAATAATGATTCGTTCATATTTGTTCTGCTGCTTTCTTCAATTGATGATAATGTTTGATAACGGATTCGACCGAAGGACTTTCCCCCCAGAGCGCACCTAATACCGCTACTCCTCCGAATCCGATGCCTCGCAATTGCGGAATTGTGTGTGCATCCATGCCTCCCAACGCGATAATTTGCCGGTTGATGAGGCCTTCTTCTGTGGCTTTCTTCAGTTGCTCCAAAGGAAATGCTTCTCCGTATCCTGCTTTCGAGATACTTGGAAAGATAGGGCTAAGGAAGAGATAATCCAACGCTTTGTAATGTACGACTTCTTCTAAAGAATGGCATGAGCGGCTAATGCTTCCTACAAATCCTTGGGGTATCTCCGGACTCCGTCGGTTCAGATGCACGCCTCCCATTGGGTAGATAGTGGCTAAATCCAGATGTTCGTGCAAGATAATTCGTGGATAATAACTCGGATGAATCTGCTTTAAGAGCCTTTCTATCTCCTGTTTACTTGCTTCCGGTTTGCGCAGATGCAGGTTCTGCAAACCATCATCGAATAGTCGGTTGATAATTATCTCCTCATTTTCGAAAAACTCCGGTCGCGTAATCACAATGAATCGTTTCATTTATCCAGCTTTATTTTATGCATGATTTGTGGACGGTAGAAATGATTTATCGGTCCGTTACCGTGCCCGGCCACCACATCCTTCCCTTCACTTATTGCCAGATATACATACTTTTCTGCTTCTTGTATAGCTTCAGGCAGAGAACTTCCTTTTGCTAATAAAGCAGTAATGGCGGAAGAGAGCGTACATCCCGTGCCATGCAAATTATGTGTTCGAACGGTCTCATTCGTAAAGCGTAGCGATGTACCATTTGACGCATAGAACAGGTCTGTTTTTTTCTCTCCTTCCAGATGGCCGCCCTTAATTAATACCGCTCTGCAACCCATTTGTATCAGCTTGTTAGCTGCATCTTCTCTATCTTCAGGCGTGCGGATGGTTATGCCGGTTAAGTATTCTGCTTCGGGAACGTTGGGAGTTAATAGATGAATCAGAGGGAATAACAATCTGATGATTCCTTCAATTGCCTCATCTTCCAACAGTTTACTTCCGCTGGTTGAAATCATCACGGGGTCTAATATAACCCAGCGTGGTTGATAATGAGCAAGCAACTCTGCCACGATTTTGACGACATCCATGCAATAAAGCATACCTATCTTGACCGAATCGATTTGGAAATCTTCGAATACAGCATCAATTTGTCCGCGTAAGATAGTCGGAGTGATGGGTTGGATACCTCTTACGCCTTGCGTATTTTGTGCCGTAACAGCCGTAATGGCCGACATACCATAGACGCCCAATGCTGAAAAGGTTTTCAAATCAGCCTGAATACCTGCACCTCCACAACTGTCTGAACCTGCAATTGTAAGGGCAGTTGGGTATCTAAATAAGTATTGAGTCCCTTTTTTTTCCATGCAGGCAAAGATAATGATTTATTTTTAGTTTGTTAATTCGTATGTAAACTTACTGCATTTACCAATTCCTTTCCTAACATGAAATCGCGGATATTCCCTAAAGTCGTATGTGCGATATTCTCTAAAGCCTCTTTTGTGAAGAACGCCTGATGTGAGGTTAAGATGACATTATTGAAAGAAGTTTGCCTCTTCCGGTATTGATAAGCATTACTCCTGGCTTCATATGGGCAATATCTCCGCATTAATCATATAGCGTGTGTTTGGTCGGTCAAGGGGCAACGCAGGGCAATAACATCAGATTGGGCATAAAGTTGTTCTAACGATACGTATTCAAAGTGCTCTTTCTCGGCATAA
>CAZOKT010000208.1:0-3983 GCA_964580505.1 uncultured Parabacteroides sp.
AAAATCAAAACATAAAAATACAATGCAGAAACCGTCAATACCAAAGGGTACCAGAGATTTTTCGCCGGAAGAGATGGCGAAACGAAATTACATATTTAATACGATACGCGAGGTGTATCACCTTTATGGCTTCCAACAGATAGAGACGCCAGCGATGGAAAACCTCTCTACGCTAATGGGTAAGTATGGCGAGGAGGGAGATAAGCTCCTGTTCAAGATACTTAACTCAGGTGATTGCTTTGCAGGCATCCGTAAAGAGGAATTACTGGAAGCGAATCCGGTGAAGTTTGCCAACAAAGCATGCGAGAAAGGGTTACGCTACGACCTGACCGTTCCCTTCGCCCGTTATGTGGTACAACACCGTAACGAAATATCTTTCCCCTTCAAGCGTTACCAGATTCAGCCAGTATGGAGAGCCGACCGCCCGCAAAAGGGGCGTTACCGCGAGTTCTACCAATGTGATGCCGACGTGGTAGGCTCCAACTCATTGGTAAACGAAGTGGAGCTGATTCAGATTATGGATGAGGTATTCCTTCGCTTTGGTATCCGCGTATGTATTAAAATGAATAACCGGAAGATTCTCGCAGGTATTGCCGAGATATTGGGTGCGTCAGACAAAATCGTGGATATTACTGTGGCCATTGACAAATTGGATAAAATCGGATTGGATAACGTAAACGCCGAACTGCGTGAAAAGGGACTTTCGGAAGATGCTATCGAAAAACTCCAGCCGGTTATCTTGTTGAGCGGCACGAATCGCGAGAAACTGGCATCGTTGAAGAGCATTCTGGCACAATCGGAGATAGGCATGAAGGGCATCGACGAGTTGGAGTTTATCCTCGACCGCATAGAGAAGTTGCCTATGCATGCAACGTTAGAAATCGACCTTACGTTGGCTCGCGGATTGAACTACTACACGGGTGCTATCTTCGAGGTGAAAGCATTAGATGTGCAAATCGGAAGCATCACGGGTGGTGGAAGATATGATAACCTGACGGGTGTGTTCGGCATGGAAGGTGTCTCAGGTGTGGGCATCTCGTTCGGCGCAGACCGTATCTTCGACGTGCTGAACCAATTAGAACTTTACCCCAAGGACGCACTGCAAACCACGCAGCTCCTGTTCGTCAATTTCAGTCCGACCGAAGAGGCTTATCTCTTCCCGCTAATTGCCCGGGTACGTGCCGCCGGCATCCGGACAGAACTTTATCCCGAAGCCGCAAAGATGAAGAAGCAGATGAGTTACGCCGACACGAAGAAAATCCCGTTTGTGGCAATTGTCGGTGAAACAGAAAGGGAAGAAGGCAAAATAAATCTCAAAAATATGCAGACAGGCGAGCAGCAAATGGTGACGCTGGAGGAATTGCTGGAACAGATGAAATAAGGAAATACGTTTATTTAAAAAAAGAAGAAAAAGCGGTAGTTTATAGTGGACAACCGCTTTTTTGTGTATTTTTGCTTGCAGAGGAATTCACCTTTAATTCTAAGTCATTAATGAATACACGAAGAAAATTTTTTAAGCAGAGTTTAGCCGGTGCGTTATTGCTGAGTACGGCATCGGTAACACAGATGGGCTGGGCGCAACGGATTGTGCCGAAAGCACCGAAATCGGTGAATCCATTCCGTTTGGGAATGGCCGGTTATACATTCGTCAACTTCGATTTGGAGACGACGCTCCGGACATTGCAACGGTTGGATATCCACTATTTATGTATCAAGGATTTCCATTTGCCACTGGATAGTACGGAGGAACAAATCAATGCATTTCATGCACGATGTGAAGAATTTGGCGTAACGGGATATGCCGTAGGACCTATTTATATGAAGAGTGAGGAAGAGATAGACCGCGCTTTTGCGTATGCCCGGAAAGTAGGTGTGAAACTGATAGTCGGTGTGCCGAATTATGAACTGCTGCCTTATGTCGATAAAAAGGTGAAGGAGTATGATTTTCATTATGCCATTCATCTGCATGGACCGGATATAGAGCTTTATCCGGATGCAACGGATGTGTGGGAGCATGTGAAGGATTTGGATGCGCGTATCGGTATGTGTCTCGATATAGGTCATGATTTGCGTAACGGATGTAATCCTGTGGCGGATTTAGAACGTTATCATACGCGAGTGTTTGATATGCACATTAAAGATGTAACCGATTCGACAAAGGCGGGACATGCGATAGAGTTAGGACGCGGAAAGATTGATTTCGTCGCTTTGATAAAGATGATGCGGCAGGTGAACTATACCGGAATGTGCAGTTTGGAATATGAAAAAGATATGAAAGACCCATTCTTGGGAATTGCTGAGTCCATAGGTTATTTCAAGGCAGTAAGTGATATTGTATAAATAAAAGAAGGATAATGAAAAAGAGTATAAGTTTGATAGGTTTGTTCCTACTGTTGACTGCTTGCGGTGGCATTAATTATATAGGTATAGAGACTTGCAATCCGGGCGAGGTTACATTTCCACATCAGGTAAAGACGGTTCTGATGGTGAATAATGCCGTGCCTCAGGCAGAAAAGTCGGGTTATACCTATACGCTGCTGGGCGTTGTACAAGATACGGCAACTGCAAGAAGTGATAGCGCACTGTTTGATTTATGTGCTTCGTGCGGGCGTGCTATCTTGGATGCTGCCTATTTTGACGATGTACGTCTTTTTCATGATCCTTTGCGGGAGCAGAGCAGTGGAATTTCGGATGTAAAGTTGAATAAAGAGCAGGTGGAAGCACTCTGCGAATATAATGAGGCTGATGCAGTCATCTCATTAGACAAGATGCTGTTTTACATGGATAAGAGGGTTGATCCTTTGGGGGCGGGCTACCTTAATGGTAAAATTACCGTTAAGATGAGTGGCATATTGAGGGCTTATCTGCCGGAACGTGAACAGCCCTTGGCGACGGTGCTTATTGAGGACTCGGTGCAATTTGAGCAAATAGCAGAAGATTTACGGTTGTTGAATCTCTACTTGCCGTCGGCGGATAAGGCTTTGCGTATTGCCGGTGATTATTTAGGTAACAACTTGGCAGACTATTTTGTTCCTCATTGGAGTGAAGAAACACGCTGGTATTATAGTAGTGCCAATTCCCGCTGGAAAGAAGCAACGGCTTATGCGTCGAAGGGGGAGTGGGGGAGTGCAGAGCAAATCTGGAAAAAGCTCTATAATACGTCATCTTCAGATGCGGCACGGGCAAAACTGGCTTCCAATATTGCCCTGACCGAAGAGATGCAAAGCCAATTGCAGGCAGCTTATGATTGGGCTTGCAAATCGGCAGAGCTGTTTCGGAAAAGTGAAGGTGAGAAGTCGAGTAATACAAAACTGCTGAATGTTTATCAGGAGGTTTTGCAACATCGGGTACAAGCGGATCAAAAACTAAATGCACAAATTAAATAATAAGGAATAATTTTATTGCTAATTTTGTGAGTTCAAATAAAAGATAGAAATATGGGTACAAGTTTAACGCAAATACAATCTATTCTGGAGGCACTGTTCCAATCGGCTATCCAGAAAATGACAACAAACGATAGCAGAAATTATATTAGCGATATTTATGTGCAGGTTGATCCGGAGAACGGAGAAGTGCAGATTTATGATGAGGAAGAGAATCTTGTAGATAAGACCATCATATTCGATTGGGTGAATAATACGGAAAGTGAAGAGGTTTTCAATCGGCGTGTTACGGATGTCTTAAAGTCAGTTATGAAGGCATTAGTCGCTAAGAAGGCATTTGATAATTCTCAGTTTATTCGACCGTTATCTGTTAGTCTGACGGATGAATCATTTGTTGTTATAGAGGAACTGTTATTTTTAGATGATGAAATGTTCCGCTTGGATGACCCATTATTGAAAGATTTAGATGCAGATTTAGATATTTTTTTGGATAAACTGCTTTCAGATGTCAAATAGTATCTTTATCTTTGCACCGTTTTTAGAAAAAAGGTTGCCGAAATGGCTCAGTTGGTAGAGCAACGCATTCGTAATGCGTAGGTC
>CAZOKT010000209.1:0-3953 GCA_964580505.1 uncultured Parabacteroides sp.
AAAGTAACGGAAGAGTGGAGGGCTTTACAATGTGTATTTTATCGGATGCTTACATCTGAATGCGTTTCGGAGAAAAAGCGATTAATAATATCTTCACGTCTTTTTCTTGATGATTCACATGCAGCTTTAATTTGTTTCCTTTTGGAATCTGTTATATAGTACTCGTTCTTTATACTTAATTTAATTTCATTTGTTGAACACAAATTTGTTAGAATCTCTCGAAGAGTATCTTCGTTAACTGTTCTTCTCCTTGTAAAGTCTTTATACAGAGAGATGATTTCATTAAATGATAAGCGGTGTTCTTTTGAGTATATAATCTTCACCAGGATTTGCGCAATAGCACTATTGGTCAGAGTTCTTGTTTCTGATTTAACTTTTAAATAAATTGTACTTAAAGTCTTATCCATAGTCTAATTGAATTCAAGTTGTATTTTACTGAATTAAATCTATTTTAATTAGGGTTTATATTGTTTAGTAATTCTATAACCGCATGAATTTCTGAATACGCTTTTAATTCCTCCGGTGATTCTTGGCAAAGTTGGCACAACTTTTCTGAATTTGACATCGCCCTTTCTAAATCACCATTTTCTGTCAAGTATTTATAGAGGTTAGTGCGTATGAAATATCGTTTTGTTTTCTCATATCCCGGCATGTATTTCTGCAATTCAGGAAGCAGTTGGTCGTAACTTTCATATCGCCGACAAACCACATTTGGCAGAAAGTGAAGCAAGAACCAAAATTCCGTACATGGGTTCGTTTCTACAAACATCACTTTGCCAGCATATTTCTTTGTGCCATACTTTTTCTTTGCTCGTTGATACAATTGCATTTCAGAAGGAAACTGAAATAACCTATCCATATCAAATAGGCATACGATATAATCATATTGCTTGTTCAAATAGGATTCAACCAGTTTCAGAATATGATTGATGTCACTATGCTGCGGAAAATCAGGTGCTACCTTGAAAGGATAACGACACGCCACCCTCAATGAATCAAAATAGAACCACTCGGTTTCTCCTTCGCCTATGATGGCGATACTTTTTGTTACTGTCCGCCCCATAATCATTAGTCATTTAGATTGATATACTGGCTACCCAAGAATGGCAACTTTACTAATTTTCCCTGCTTATAGGCATTGTACGGAGAAAGATTCTTGTGTAGCCCAAGAGAAGAAAGACGCACTATTTTTGTTTCGCCGAGTTCGTCTTTATCAGTGAACCATATCGTATCACGGCGAATGAAATCTTCGCTGAGAAGATTGATGTCATGCGTTGTCAGGAGCATTTGGGATGTTCCGTCGCTGTTTGCCAAAAATACTTTTATGAAATAAGCTAATAGTTCATAATGAATACTTGTTTCCACTTCATCGATAGACACAAACCTATTGGTCCTTAACAGAAAATTCAGTATCACAGCCATTCCCAAGAATCTCATGGTACCATTGGACTCGTATTCTTCCGGTAAATCATATACTTTATCGCCTGCCTTATGCTTAAAGGTCAGTTCTGTATTTGTAATTTTGCCCTTTCTAAGCATTTCTGCCTTTGCATCTTTATCAATAGGTGCATTCTGAATTAATTGTTCCAATTCAGGAGTAATCAGTTCTTCCTCTTCATGTAATACCACATCTTCTATATTGAAATCGGACGCTTTCAGGAAGTTTAAAATGAATTTCTTCAAATTTCCCGTTTCGTCTTTATCCAATCGTGATTTGACATATCCCGAAAGCAGCATACCGGGAGCCAGCATATCTTTTACCTGTTTGGCAAAGTAATCGTACACATCATTCAGTTTGGTGCGTTCCACATTGCTTTTACCAAATGCGGCAAGTACACTGCAATTATTGATAGTATTTCCGGAAATCACATCTTGGCTCTTCTTTGTCATTTTCAGATTTACGCCAAAATCGATGGTCGTGGAATCTGTCGCGGAATCATAACTTCGGTTATACAGCTTGGTAGGGCGAATGGAATCATAAACAATCAATGTCTCGGAATAGATATGCTTTGCATCCAATTCAAAACTAAGGATATACTTCGACTGATTGATATAAAATACCATTGACATCTTTGTTTTTTTGTTCCTTGAAGTGTCATCCAACATGAAAGGGACAACCCCAGTTTTCTCATTCCTGTCTTTAGGCATTCGCAAAACCAGCATCTTGAAAAATTCGATGGCATTTAATATATTCGTTTTTCCGGAAGCATTGGCACCATAGATGATACCCACCTTTAGCAATCTTACTCCATCCTTAACTTCATACGAATACTCATCAGACATAAAAGTATCTGCCGATGGCTCAAAACTGATTTTCTGAACCGATTTAACGGAGAAAAAATTCTCAATACTGAACTCTGCTATCATAATCGTTTATTTTATCTATTGTACGGTGCAAAATTATAAATAAAATTTCATTCTACAAATTATAAACACAATTATTGTATAAAAATTACGCGATACGGATACAAAATATACGAACGGCTATTTGTTTGAGATGCAAATTGAACGTCTGATTATCCCTGGAAGTGTTGGCAGATTTGAAGGCGATTAACTAATGTGGTGTTTGCGCAGCCAGAGAAGTTAATTATTTGTGTTGTTTACACCATCGCGTGATTTATTTATGATGGCTAAAATAGTGGTACTAAAATGATGCTAGATTACAGAATCATCCTTTAATTATAAATATAAAAGACACAAAATCAATTTATTGTAAAATTATATATCTTGTCGCCCACGATTTCAAGACTCAGACCCTCGACAAGCAGACAAGTGCCTCTGTCATATACCATCAGGGTACGTTTTCCCATGTGGTTTTTTCTCAAGTTTTCCCAATCGGGAATGTCCCATCGTTCGGTAGTCCATACTCCCCGATAATTTTCGGGGACAGCGAGATATTCGCTCAGTGTCATTCTTTTCATTTTTCTGTGTATTTATGGTGAAACAAAAAGAACCTTGCAGGTCTTGCAAGGCTCTCCAAATGCGGGATAGCGGTCAAACTCGTTGCAGGCGTCCCAATCCACGCTCATCGTGTATCCTTTCGGGAAATGTGTGCCGATAAATTTTTCAATCATGGCCCGTTCCTCTTCGTTCAGGCTGCCGTCCTCTTCCGTTCCGTATTCCAGGGCATATATGGCCCATTCGGGAATGTTGTCCCATTCCGTCTTTTTCATGTGCGCTGCCATAGCATACCGTTTATGCGGCGGAAAGTCTGCCGATTATCTCCTGAAGTTCCTGTTCCCATTTCCCGTCGCCATTGCCGAAGGATGGATAGGTAAGCTGGTACCAGTTGTGGTAGTCGAAGAGTTTCATCCTCAGCGGATAGTAGTCGAATATTTTCCGGCCGTCCCTAAAGATGCGGATATGATTTATACCTACGTTCATGGCCTGTAGTCCGTGTCCGTTTAGAATCTCATGGAATCTTTCCATCGGGGTGAAGTTGCTTCTGCTCATATCTTTCATTTTTTTGAGTTAGACATCTGCGGCTTGTCAAGCCGGTATTTTATTTCTTGCCTGCCTTTCTGTCCCGTGCCGGATTGCGCAAGGCTTTGCGAAAAAATACCGGAGCACTCGTGCGAGGATGATTTTTTCAGCAAACCACGGAGGGGCCCGGCCTTGCACAATCCAGCGGGCACGGGACGACCTTTGCAGGCGGAAATAAAACAGCGGTCTCCCTTTTTCTCTATTTTCAGTCATTGTTTTCTTCTCCCTCCTGCTGCGGGATGAGGTGTCTCAGCTCCGGATCATTTTTTATTCTTTCCATTTCTTCTTCTATTATCTGCAAGACGTCCGCCTTTATCTGCGAGTAGTTGCGGTCAATCTGCTGCTGCATGATATCGTTTCCGTCCGCGTCCCTGAACTCGTTGATGACAGGAATTTTCTTGTAGGCTTTCATCTCTTCCTGACTTCGTCGCTCCCAAAATCACAATTTTATAATTGGCTAATACTTAATT
>CAZOKT010000210.1:0-2509 GCA_964580505.1 uncultured Parabacteroides sp.
TTCCGGAGAAGGATGCCGTCATCGCTGCTACAGCCGACCTGCAAGACATGCAACAAGAATTGGATTTAATCTGGGAATACATCCTGCCGGCTCTATAAGAACGGAGAAAGACATCGTTATCTCCGTCTGCCATCCTAACGGACTTCGGACGCGGAGATAGTTATGTTTTAAGGAATAACTGTGAGGATTCTTTGATAATCAAAGTCAGGAGAATACACATCGGGACGCAGAACTGAAAAGTTCTGTGTCTTTTTTATGCAGACATCCCTTCAAAAGAAAACAGATTTGAGCCAAAAGAAGAGGGCGGGAATAAACAGGGACGGAATCATATTAAGTGTCTTGCAATCTTTTATTTTCAGGATGGCAAGTCCGGAGCTGGTAATCAGGACGCCGCCAACTATGGAGATTTCGCTCATCAGTTCTTCCGAAATGACATTTCCCACAAGCGAAGTCAGCAAATAGATGCTGCCCTGTGAAATAAATAAAACCGGAGCCGCCAAAATCATTCCGAAACCGTACGTGCTGGACAGCACCGTAGAAGTAACCAAATCCAGCGTGGCATTGGCATATAAATACGTATTGTCTCCATAAAGTGCGCTCATAATCGGTCCCACCATAGAGAGCGTCCCGACGCAATAGAACAGAATTCCAGTAGATAATCCTTCTGCCAAATTGGACTTGGAGAACCGCTGCATGATTCGATTAAACTTCCCGTCCAAATCCAAGATGGTTCCAATCAGCGAACCTATTGCCAGACTGACAATAAACAGTACCGGATAATTGCTGCTCGGCAGATGGGTTACGACGGCATTGATTCCTAACACGAAAGCCGCCAGTCCCATGGCGTTATAAAGTGAGCTCTGGTATTGCGGCCGAATGGCTTTCTTTGCCACGCTTCCGATGCAGCTTCCTACGGCAATGCAAACCGTATTGACAATCGTTCCGAGCATATAACTTTTTTGGAATCCTTTTGTTTGGAAGAAATAAAAACGGAGATAGGACTCCTTTACAAGGACATTCCGCCCCCCGTTTCTTTGTATTTATTGTTCTTCAATGCTTTTGACTTCAATCTGGAATACCAGCGTGGTATAAGGTTTAATCGTATCGCCGTCGCTGGTGATGGTTCCGGTAGTGCCGTATCCCAACGAATAAGGAACCCACACTTCCCAAATATCTCCGACATGCATGTGCTGAAGCGCTGTCGACCATCCGTCTATTACATCCGATACATCGGTATTGAAAGCGTCATCCTCTCCTCGTATGCAAGAGTCGAATACTTTGCCCTGCGTCAGCACACTATCCCGATTTTCCACCAGATTGCCATCGTCATCAGTGATGAAGCAGCCCTTGTAGTAACAATTTACGTTGCTGGTGTAGTAGATGGTTTCTGTGCCTTCTCCCTCTTTCAATACTTTGTATAAGATTCGGCCGTTCCCGCTTTCGGAATAGATGTATTCGACACTGTCATCTTCAACCCGTAGATTAAAGACGCTCGTGTTCAACGCCTGCCATTCTTCGTCAACCTCAAGGTAATAAGAGTCATCATCATCGTCGTTGCAGCTTGGCAATACAAAGAGTATACCAAGCAAAATCATCATAATCTGTCCAAGCTTTCTCATTTCTTATTCTGTAATTTTCTTTAATAAACTCTTCATGCTTACCTTTTCGGCAATAATGTCATGCAACTTGTCGATTGCGACACGCTCTTGCTCCATCGTATCCCGGAAACGAATCGTCACGCAGTTGTCTTGCAACGTATCGTGGTCTACCGTGATGCAATACGGTGTACCGATGGCATCTTGGCGGCGGTAACGCTTTCCGATAGAATCTTTCTCATCGTATTGGCAACGGAAGTCGAAGCGCAGCATCTGCATAATCTCTTCGGCTCTTTCAGGCAGCCCATCTTTCTTTACAAGCGGAAGTACGGCCAGCTTCACCGGAGCCAATGCGGCCGGCAGCTTCAACACCACGCGCGTTTCGCCGTTCTCCAACGTCTCTTCGCAATATGCACCTGCCATCACACTGAGGAACATACGGTCTACACCGATGGAAGTCTCGATGACGTACGGCGTATAACTCCGGTTCCACTCCGGGTCGAAATACTGTATCTTCTTGCTCGAATATTTTTCATGTTGGGAGAGGTCGAAATCCGTACGGCTATGGATGCCTTCCACCTCTTTGAATCCGAAAGGCATTTCAAACTCGATGTCGGTAGCCGCATTCGCATAGTGCGCCAGCTTCTCGTGGTCGTGGTAACGATATTTCTCATTACCCAAGCCCAATGCCTTGTGCCATTTCATGCGCGTCTCTTTCCATTTGCCGAACCATTCTATCTCCTCACCCGGACGAACGAAGAACTGCATCTCCATCTGTTCAAATTCACGCATGCGGAAGATGAACTGACGCGCTACGATTTCATTGCGGAACGCCTTGCCGATTTGAGCGATACCGAAAGGCACTTTCATGCGTCCCGTCTTCTGCACGTTCAGGAAGTTTACGAAGATACCCT
>CAZOKT010000210.1:2609-3944 GCA_964580505.1 uncultured Parabacteroides sp.
GGCACTTTCATGCGTCCCGTCTTCTGCACGTTCAGGAAGTTTACGAAGATACCCTGAGCCGTCTCCGGACGGAGGTAAACTTTCATCGAGCCGTCTGCCGTCGAACCCATCTCGGTAGAGAACATCAGGTTAAACTGGCGCACGTCTGTCCAGTTGCGCGTTCCGGAGATGGGGCAAACAATCCCGCAATCCAAAATCAGCTGGCGGAGGTCTTCGAAGTTCGAATCATTCATGTCTTTCTTGTAACGCTCATGGATTTCGTTCCATTTGGCCTGATGCTCAAGGACACGCGAGTTCGTCTCGCGGAACTTAGCCTCATCGAACGCCTCGCCGAATTTCTTCGCCGCTTTCTCCACCTCCTTGTTCATCTTCTCTTCAATCTTCGCCAAATATTCTTCTATCAACACGTCCGCGCGATAACGCTTCTTCGAGTCCTTATTGTCTATCAACGGGTCATTGAAGGCATCCACATGGCCGGATGCCTTCCAGATAGTCGGATGCATAAAGATGGCGGAATCCAATCCCACTACATTCTCGTGCAGGAGCGTCATACTGTCCCACCAGTATTTCTTGATATTGTTTTTCAGTTCTACGCCATTCTGACCGTAGTCGTACACAGCGCCCAAACCGTCGTAAATTTCGGAGGAAGGGAATACGAAACCGTATTCTTTGCAATGTGAAACTAATTTCTTAAAAACATCTTCTTGTGCCATAATGAATCTATTCAATTGTTTGCGTTTCCATATCGAAGTGCAAAGTAAACGATTTTTTCCGGACAAACGTGCGTATCTCTCCATAATTTATGAAAAACTTGGGGAAAACGCCATGCAGCTCTTCGAGAAGGGATGAACTCCACGCCCACGTGTCGAGTACGTAGCGGATACGAGTTGGGATATTTATTGAAATAACGAAAATTTGTAATAAAAATACCAGGAAAATTATGAATAGAATATTCAGGTTTTGGTAATTTTGTATCGGATGCTTAAGCAAGGCTGCCGAAAGCGGATTTAGCATCTTTTCCGTTTCTCTGACAGAATAGGGCAAGCGACGGAGAGAAGAGCCAAAAGCGCATGGCGGCAACGTCTTTTTCTTATGCCGGTTTTACATTCATTCCGGCGAGGAAATTAACGGCGGGATGTTCGCGCTTCTTCGTTTAATCATCGGGCTATTGTTCTTTATCTAATATCCATTTAATGAAAACAAGGAGGTCTTATTATGAGGATTGATTTTTCAGGCAAAACTGCCGTTGTTTTTGGAGCAGGGCGCGGTATCGGCGAAGCCATTGCAAGAGAAATTGCAAGTGCGGGAGCCAAAGTGTATGTTGCAGACCTGATT
>CAZOKT010000211.1:0-3930 GCA_964580505.1 uncultured Parabacteroides sp.
GGGGGTACTTCAAAAATATTTATATGTGATTAATCCTTCAACTTAGCTTTCAGGAACTCACGATTCAAACGTGCAATATTGCTAACCGAAATGTTCTTCGGACATTCCATCTCACATGCTCGCGTATTTGTACAATTTCCAAAGCCAAGTTCATCCATCTTTGCAATCATTGCTTTAGCACGACGGGCTGCTTCTACACGACCTTGTGGAAGCAACGCCAACTGGCTTACCTTAGCAGAAACAAACAGCATAGCAGAACCGTTCTTACAAGCTGCTGCACACGCACCACAACCGATACAAGCCGCTGCATCCATAGCCAAATCCGCATTCTTCTTAGGAATAGGAATAGCATTGGCATCGGGCACACCACCCGTATTGACAGAAACGAACCCTCCCGCCTGCATGATTTTATCGTAAGCCGAACGGTCGACCATTAAGTCGCGAATAACAGGGAAGCCGGCAGAACGCCACGGTTCAATCGTGATTGTTTCACCGTCGTGGAAACGACGCATATAAAGCTGGCAGGTCGTTGCACCCGTAGCCGGTCCGTGAGGATGGCCATTCACATACAACGAACACATACCACAGATACCTTCACGGCAGTCGTGATCGAATACAACCGGTTCTTTGCCTTCTTTGACCAAACGCTCATTCAAGATGTCCAACATTTCCAAGAAAGAGACACTCTGATGGATTTCCATCGGGTAAGTCTCGAATTGCCCCTTCTCTTTCGGACCTCTTTGGCGCCAAATCTTCAGGGTAACTTTTATATCTTTATCCATGATTCGATTCTAATTTTAGAGATTGATGATTATTACTTCTTGTAATTACGTGTTTGAGGAGTAACGAACTGATAGTTCAAATCTTCCTTCAACATAACCGGGTCTTTGTCTTCGCCTTGGTATTCCCAGCAAGCCACGTACATAAACTTGTCGTCATGACGCAATGCCTCGCCCTCGTCTGTCTGGTGTTCTACACGGAAGTGTCCACCACAAGATTCAGCACGATTCAAGGCATCGCGAGCCATCAACATACCGATTTCGATAAAGTCGGCCAGACGCAAAGCCTTTTCAAGCTCTGTGTTTTGGTCTTCCCCCGAACCCGGAATATAGACGTTACTCCAGAACTCCTTCTTCAGGTCTTTCAACATCTCGATAGCTTCTTCCAAACCTTGTTCATCGCGAGCCATACCAATATGTTCCCACATGATGTGTCCTAAGCGTTTATGAATAGAATCTACGGTTTCTTTACCCTTGATATTCATCAGCTTGTTGATACGTTTCTTGATATGTTTTTCAGCTTCTTCAAATTCAGGCAAATCTGTGCTGAAACGCGGTACCTGAATCTGATCTGACAAGTAATTCTGAATCGTATATGGCAATACAAAATAACCATCAGCCAAACCTTGCATCAAAGCGGAAGCACCCAAGCGATTTGCTCCATGATCAGAGAAGTTGGCTTCACCGATAGCGAACAAGCCCGGAATAGAAGTCATCAATTCATAATCAACCCACAAGCCACCCATCGAGTAGTGCAATGCAGGATAAATCATCATCGGAGTTTCGTATGGATTATCGTCAGTGATTTCTTCGTACATATCGAACAGGTTACCATATTTCTGCTCAACCACTTCCTTACCCAGACGACCGATAGCCTCCGAGAAATCCAAGAATACGGCACGACCTGTATTGTTCACGCCATAACCTGCATCGCAACGTTCCTTAGCTGCACGAGAAGCGACATCGCGCGGAACCAAGTTTCCGAATGCCGGATAACGACGCTCCAAGTAATAATCACGGTCTTCTTCCGGAATATCCTTACCTTTCTTTGTTCCTGCCTGCAATGCTTTCGCATCTTCTAATTTCTTCGGAACCCAAATACGTCCATCATTACGCAAAGATTCAGACATCAAAGTCAGTTTAGATTGGAAGTCGCCTTTCACCGGAATACAAGTCGGGTGAATCTGTACCATACAAGGATTCGCAAAGTAAGCTCCTTTCTTATAACATTGCCATGCAGCAGAACCATTAGATGCCATAGCGTTGGTTGACAAGAAGAACGTATTTACATATCCACCTGTTGCTACTACCACAGCATGAGCCGCATAGCGTTCAATCTTACCTGTAATCAGGTTTCGTGTGATGATACCACGTGCACGACCATCTACGATAACGACATCCAGCATCTCGTGGCGGGTATACATCTTTACCTTGCCTTTGCCTATCTGACGGCTCAATGCGGAATAAGCGCCTAAAAGCAATTGCTGTCCGGTCTGACCGCGAGCATAGAACGTACGTGATACTTGTGCTCCTCCAAATGAACGGTTATCCAACAATCCGCCATATTCGCGAGCGAAAGGAACGCCCTGTGCTACGCATTGGTCAATAATATTATTGGAAACTTCAGCCAAACGGTAAACATTTGCTTCGCGTGCACGATAGTCTCCACCTTTGATTGTATCATAGAACAAACGGTAAACCGAGTCTCCATCATTCTGATAGTTCTTTGCCGCATTGATACCACCTTGCGCGGCAATTGAATGCGCACGACGCGGAGAATCCTGAATACAGAAATTCAATACATTAAATCCCATTTCTGCCAAAGAAGCAGCCGCCGAAGCACCTGCTAATCCGGTTCCTACAACAATAATATCCAAACGACGCTTGTTAGCAGGGTTCACCAATTTCTGGTGAGCTTTATAATTTGTCCACTTCTCAGCCAATGGGCCTTGAGGTATTTTAGAATTTATTTCAGCCATATTCTTTACGTTTTAATAAGTTTACGCTCCTACACCGTTAATATAGAAGATAATCGTTATGATTGCAAACAAACCGCAGATGATAGTTGCCACCCACTTGGAGATGCATTCCCAGCGGCTCTGCCAGATGTTGTTGTTCCAGCCCAATGTTTGGATAGCCGACCAGAAACCATGCGTCAAATGGAACCACAAAGCAGCAAACCAAATTAAATACAATACCGTATTCACAATATTACCTTGAAAGTAATAATTGATGAATTCGGCTCCATCCGTCGGGGCGATATTACCGTGAATACCTGCCAGTTCTGCAAACATCATATGTGCCCAAAAGTGGTTTAAATGCAGAATCAAACCCAAAATCACGATTAAGCCCAGCACGAACATGTTCTGCGAAGCCCATTCTACACCTTTCGGGCGAGCACTTGTTGCATAGTGGTCTGCTCCACGAGCCTTACGGTTCTGCAACGTTAAAATGGTAGCATACACGAAGTGAATTACCACACCGACCGCCAGCACCAATGTACCGAGCAACGCATACCAATTTGTCCCCAGCAACTCACAAACCATGTTGTAAGCTTCGCCCGAGAATACCGCAGCGATGTTCATACACAAGTGGAACAATAAGAACAAAATAAGGAAGAGCCCTGATATACTCATTATCAGTTTTCTTCCGATTGAAGAATTAAGTAACCACATAAGATAATAATTTAAGTTATTTAATTGTGTTTATAAATTATCCTGTTGAAGTATCAAAAATACCATGCAAAGGTAGGGTAAATCTATTATCCAAGCAACATTATAAAGAAATATTTCGCTAATTAATTTTCATTCGTGCTTGCCTTGCCCGATGAATCCGGCTCACACGCCTTTCCGAGACGCTCGGACAAGAAAAAAGAGATGCTTTACGGTATATTATTTATGCCTATATAAAAGAGAAAATATAGGGTCGATCTTAACAAAACTCGTCAGTAAATTTACGTCTGTCTCGTTAAATGCTGTCAAGGAAAAGATTCCCTAAAAAATTCCACCTTTCAAAGAACAATAATCCGAAATCTTATCGTATCTTTGCAGCGCAATTAAGGAAAGATGCCGGAGTGGTCGATCGGGCCGCACTCGAAATGCGGTGAACGGGCAACTGTTCCCAGGGTTCGAATCCCTGTCTTTCCGCTGAA
>CAZOKT010000212.1:0-3916 GCA_964580505.1 uncultured Parabacteroides sp.
TTTACGCCCCATTAGCTAAAAATAATTGGATACATGATATTAAATACCCTATTAGATACGGATTTGTATAAGTTTACAACTTCGTATGCTTACGTGAAATTGTTTCCTTATGCGGTGGGAACGTTTGAATTTAAGGACAGAGATGAAACGAAATATACAGAGGCTTTCCTTGTTCGTCTGAAGGAAGAGGTGAAGAATATGGCTCAGGTACGGTTGACGGATGAGGAGCTGGAATACATGAGCAGCCATTGTCGTTTTGTGCCACGTGTTTATTGGGAATGGCTCTCCTCCTTTTCGTTCGACCCAAACAAGGTGATTGCCTATTTGGATGAGAATAAGCATTTGCACATCGAAGTAACAGATTATCTCTATAAAGTTACGCTTTATGAGGTTCCGCTTCTTGCGGTAGTAACGGAGCTTCGTAATCAATTCATGGAATATGAGGCGGATGAGCAGGTGGTTTTAGAGCGATTAAAGGAGAAGGTGGATATATCTAATGCCAACCAACTCTCTTTTTCAGAGTTCGGTACGCGTCGGCGTTTCTCTTTTGAAGTGCAGGACAGCGTGATTGCTTATCTGAAGCGGCACGCCCGTTATTGCACGGGGACTTCCAATTGCCATTTCGCCAAGAAGTATGATATGCTTATGATGGGAACGCACCCGCATGAATGGTTTATGTTTCATGGAGCGCAGTTCGGTTATAAACATGCGAACTATATGGCGTTAGAGAATTGGGTGAATGTATATGATGGCGACTTAGGTACGGCGCTGTGTGATACCTATACATCCGAATCGTTCCTGACTAATTTCAGTCGGAAGCAGGCGAAACTGTTTGATGGTGTTCGTTGCGATTCGGGCAATGAGTTTGAGTTTATCGACCAGTTGGTAGCCCGTTATCGGGATTTGGGCATCGACGCAACTACAAAGACCATCATTTTCAGTAATGCATTGGACTTTGAGAAATCACTGAAGATATTGAATTATTGTAAAGGCAAGATACGGTGTGCGTTCGGAATAGGGACAAATCTGACGAACGACACCGGCTATAAACCTTCGAATATCGTGATGAAGTTAGCACGTTGCAAGATGAATATCAATCAAAAGTGGCGTGAGTGTGTGAAGCTTTCCGATGATTCGGGTAAGCATTCGGGTAGCGATAGAGAGGTGCAGGCGTGCCTTTATGAATTAGGCTTGATTTGAATCGCTTCCGGTTCTCCATTTTTCAGATTTGATAGATCATATACAAAAAAGTATTGCACAATTCAAAATAATAACTACCTTTGCACCGCATTTGAGAAATGATGCATCCTAAGGGCAGTTACCAGAGTGGCCAAATGGGGCTGACTGTAACTCAGCTGGCTTACGCCTTCGGTGGTTCGAATCCATCACTGCCCACTTCCTGATTGCCTCTTTAGCTCAGTTGGCCAGAGCACGTGATTTGTAATCTCGGGGTCGTTGGTTCGAATCCGACAAGAGGCTCAAAGCAACGGGCGGCTTTATTCTTCTTTCTTATTTTTATAGCCTACATCCTACCACATTATTCTTCTATTGAAAATAATTCCTTACATTTGACAGCGGAATAGAATGAAAATATCATGCGTCGGTTTTCTATCATAACCTATATATTGTTTTCGCTTCTGTTTTCTGCCGGAGCACAGCGGGTCGGATTGGTGCTGAGTGGAGGTGGGGCGAAAGGAGCGGCGCATATTGGTGTCATCAAGGCATTGGAAGAGAATAATATTCCGATAGATTACGTTACCGGCACTTCTATCGGTGCGATTATCGGCAGCTTGTATGCGATGGGTTATACGCCCGACGAGATGCTCCAGCTGATTCTCTCCGAAGAGTTCGGTTATTGGCAGACAGGCGTCGTGGAAGAAGATTATATGTATTATTTCCGCAAACCTGACCCTACGCCTGAAATGGCGCATTTTTCGATTGATTTCTCCGATTCTTTACAGATAAAGGCGAACATCTTGCCTCAGAGCCTTATCAATCCGATTCAGATGAATCAGGCGTTCATGGCGCTTTATGCGCAGGCATCGGCTCAGGCGGCATGGAACTTCGACAATTTGTTCGTGCCGTTCCGATGCGTGGGTTCGGATATTTATAACAAGAAGCCGATTATCTTCAAGGACGGAGATTTGGGCGAAGCCGTGCGTGCGTCCATGACTTTTCCTTTCTTTTTCAAGCCGATTTGGAAAAACAACGTGCCGCTGTTTGACGGCGGTATCTATGACAACTTTCCGGTGAATCCGATGAAGGAGGCATTCCACCCGGACTTCATTTTTGGCTCCGTGGTCTCGGGAAATAACAAGAAACCGTCGGAGAATCCTTACAATCAGTTGGAATCCATGATTATGCAAGAAACGCGCTATGAAATCCCGGAGGAGGAGGGGATGATTGCCCGCTTTGTCTTCTCGGATGTGTCTTTGTTGGATTTCCCTAAGGCGAAGGAGATTATGGAGGTAGGATATACACACACTTTGTCGATGATTGACTCCATCAAGCAGCGTGTCTCGCGCGAAGTTCCGCTGGAAGAGGTGAACCGGAGAAGAGCCGAATACAAAGCTAGTCTCCCGCAGCTGGTGTTCAAGAATATCTACGTTACGGGCGTGTCGGATGCGCAGAAAAGGTACATTGAGTCGCAACTGCATCGCGACATTAATGATGAATTCTCTATGGAAGAGTTCAAGCGGGTTTACTTCAAGATTCTGATGTACTCCAAAGTGAAAGAGATTATCCCGCATGCCATTTACAACCGCATGAACAATACCTTCGACCTCTATCTGGAGGTGAAGATTACGGACGAGATAAACGTGAGCCTGGGCGGAAATATCTCTTCGCATCAGGCGAACCAGCTTTACTTGGGACTGGGCTACCGCTATCTGAGGCGCTACGCCATCGACGTGGATGCGAATTTTCAGGTAGGCAACTCTTTCAGTGGCGTGATGCTGAACGGGCGTATGTACTTGCAGACCCACATTCCGACTTACATCCATTGGCAGGGCGTCTATTCCTACAAACGCTATTCGGAAAGCCAGTCGCTGTTTTATGAGGACGTCGTGCCCTCCTTCATTCGGCAGAAAGAGATGTACACGAAGGCGAAGCTGGGGTTCCCTTTCCTCAATCGGGCAAAGGCGGAAATTGGACTGGCTTACGGGCAGCTTAATGATTACTACCTGCTGAATTCCTCCATATCGCTGGCGAACGCGAACTTCGAGCACAGCCGCTACAACCTGTTTGCCGGCTCGCTCAACATCGAGGAGAACTCGTTGGGCACGAAGATGTACCCGATAACCGGAACCAAGCGTATGCTGAATGCACAATATGTTACGGGGACGGAGAAGTACGTTTCGACCGACCATCCCGAGTTGTCGGTCAGCAAGAATACCCACAGCTGGTTGCAAATGAAGGGCTATTGGGAGCAGTACCACGAGTTGAGCAGCCGTTTCAACTTGGGCTATATGAGCGAGCTTGTCCTTTCAAGCAAAAACCTGATGACCAACTACACCGCGACCATCTTGCAGGCTCCCGCCTTTACGCCGACGCCCCACAGCGAGATTGTTTTTAATGAGGCGTTTCGCGCGAATCAATACGCGGCGCTCGGGGTTTCTCCAATTGTGAAGTTCGGGCGACTGCTCCATTTCCGGCTCGATATGTACGGTTTCGCGCCGCTCTACGAGATAAAGAAACAGACCCAGACCAGCAACGGCACGCAGGTGGACGTTCCCTATTACGGGAAATTCCTGCGCTCGTTTCAATACATGGGCGAGGCCGCTGTCGTGCTGCATCTGCCTTTCGCAAGCATCAGCGTCTACGCCAACGGATACAGCTATCCGAGCCGCAACTTCAACGTGGGCGTAAATATCGGTTACCTCTTGTTTAATCCGAAAATGTTAGATTAACGTGAGTT
>CAZOKT010000213.1:0-3894 GCA_964580505.1 uncultured Parabacteroides sp.
GGGGCTGTGTCAAAATAAAGACATAGCCCTTGTTTGTATATAATTAAAATAAAGAGCCCATTCATTCCCCCTCTGAAAAGCATACTCTATTTTTGCATTTATTAAACAACAAACTTTAATCTGATGCCCGAAGAAGAAGGGAAAACATCCCCGAACAAGCCGACCTGAATAGACTGCTGGTTACTTACCGAGTAGACCTACCCACTACTTATCGATGCGCCATCAGCCTCGTCTCGCAGTAGTTTTTTGCACTTTCGAAATCACTGTTTTAATTGATTTATATCAAAAAATCGATATTTCGAGAAGAAAATTGAAAAAGCAAGAAATAATTGGTATCTTTATAATAGAATACAAATCGAAGACATAAGCGGACTCGTTATTTTATTTTCTTTTGTAATTCTATCTAATTTCACGTTTGCTAAAGGCTATTTTCTGACTATTTACAGGAACAGCATAGCTATTGTCTGTTTACAAAATATTACAGTATATCTACCTATTAATTCTTATTATCGAAGTTTTATTTTCTTATGTGGTAAATAATTCGTTCTTTTGCAGAGTTTTTCTAAATCAGATTAAAAACAGCAATTGTTATGATAATAACTCACACGATTCGAGACGTAAGAAAATCTATAGAAACTTTTGGAGAGGCTCTCCGTATAGGATTCGTACCAACAATGGGCGCACTGCATGCAGGACATGCTTCACTTGTTGAACGCAGTGTGCAGGAAAACGACATTACCGTTGTCAGTATTTTTGTCAATCCCACGCAGTTCAATGACAAGAATGATTTGAAAAACTATCCCCGGACATTGGATGCCGATTGTAAACTGTTGGAGGAGCTGCACGTAGATATTGTATTTGCCCCATCGGTAGAAGAGATGTATCCAGAAAAAGACTTACGTGTGTTCGACTTCTCCCCGATAGATAAAGTCATGGAAGGAGCTTGCCGACCGGGACATTTCAATGGGGTAGCGCAAGTCGTTTCTAAGCTTTTTGATATTGTTCGGCCTACATGCGCCTATTTTGGAGAGAAGGATTTCCAGCAGATTGCTATCGTTAAAGAAATGACCAAACAATTAGGGCTTCCTGTTGAAATTAAGCCTTGTCCGACCAAACGGGAAAGTGATGGTCTTGCCCTCAGCAGCCGGAATTTGTTGCTAAGTACAGAAGAACGGAGTCATGCTTTAGCTATCTCAAAAGCACTACGGGAAAGCAAAGCGTTTGCAGCTGAACATTCTGTTGATGAAACGCTCCGCTTTGTTGAACAGCAAATAGCCTCTGACGGTTTTCTGCGATTGGAATACTATGCAATTGTAGATGGCAATACGTTACAAGCCATTAGACATTGGGGTGATACAGACTTTGCCGTAGGCTGTATTGCTGCTTTCTGCGGGAATGTACGCTTAATTGATAATATCAAATACAAAGAACCTAAATTATGATGATCGAAGTACTGAAATCCAAATTACATCGTGTTCGTGTAACGGATGCCAATCTGAATTACATCGGAAGCATAACGATCGACGAAGACCTGATGGATGCCGCAAATATCATAGAAGGCGAAAAAGTCCATATTGTAGATAACAACAATGGAGAGCGTTTCATCACTTATGTAATAAAGGGAGAAAGAGGTAGCGGTTGTGTTTGCCTCAACGGAGCAGCTGCTCGGAAAGTGCAAGTGGATGACATCATTATTGTTATATCCTATGCTATGATGGATTTTGAGGAGGCTAAATTATTTAAGCCGACAATTGTTTTTCCAGACAGTAAAACCAATAAACTTCAATAGTAATATGGCAGATTATATAGCAGATAATACAAAAAAGATAACTATCCAACGTTTGTGGAAGATGAAACAGCAAGGAGAGAAAATTTCCATGCTGACAGCTTATGATTACAGTTTAGCTAAAATAGTAGATAATGCCGGCATGGATATCATCCTTGTAGGGGATTCTGCTGCCAATGTGATGGCGGGATATGACTCCACACTGCCTATCACGCTTGACCAAATGATTTATCATGCAAGTTCCGTTGTACGGGGTACAAAGCATGCATTAGTCGTTGTCGATATGCCTTTCGGTAGTTATCAAGCCGGCTCATACGATGGCTTAACATCCGCAATCCGTATTATGAAGGAAAGTAATGCAGATGCAATAAAACTGGAAGGCGGAGAAGCTATTATTGAAACTGTAACCAAGATAGTATCAATAGGCATTCCTGTAATGGGGCACTTAGGACTTATGCCGCAATCCATTAATCAATATGGGACATATAATGTCCGTGCAAAAGAGCAGAAAGAGGCAGAACAACTGCTTAAAGATGCGCATTTGCTGGAAGATGCCGGTTGTTTTGCACTTGTCCTTGAAAAGATTCCGGCTTCGTTGGCTGAACAAGTTGCAAAAGAATTATCTATTCCGGTAATAGGCATTGGGGCAGGAGGAAATGTAGACGGACAAGTCTTGGTTATTCAGGATATGTTAGGAATGAATCAGGGTTTCAGTCCTAAATTTCTGCGGAAATATGCTGACTTGTATTCGATAATGACCAATGCTGTCAAACAATATATTGCCGATGTTAAAACTCAGGATTTTCCGAATGAGTCAGAACAATATTAAAAGATACATGAGAGTTTGACGGAGGTATATCTCAGATCATTCATATACTTTTGCTATTACTTTAGTTTTTACACTTATGATACTACTTGGCATTATATTCGATTTTTTACCACTTGGAGCCGAAATATTCATGTTCGGATTCTGGATTGTCATGTTTCGTTATTTGATGGGTCTCTCTTCGTTGGGAAAAGCACTTTTCCGGCAAAAAGAAAAAGAAGAGGAAGAGGAAGACGACCTGCACGCCATCCGCCGGATGCTGGAAGAAGACCGGAAGCGGAAGGAGCCTTCCAAGCCATCTTCCCCTTATACCGACATGACCGACGAAGAGCTACGTCGCCGGGTGGAAGAGGCGGAGCGTTCGATGAAGCGTATGCGCTGACCCTATTCTCTTCCAAATCTCCGACTGATGCGTTCGATGTCCTCGCGGGTTGCCCTGCGGAGCTATTGTGTATTACAATTATTTTTATTGTTGCAACCTAACATCATAAAGTTTGTCAAAGCAGCATAAATATCAGGTCTTATACAGTAATTTCTATCAAATTATTTTCCGGACCTATGACACAACTCTCGTAGTAACCGTCGCCAGTGGTTCTCGGTTCGCTGGCAATCTCATATCCGTTGTTACGCAACCTGTCGGTTAGCGCATTGACTTCATCCTTACTCCCTACGCTGATGGATAAATGGATATATCCACAACGCAAATGGTTTGAATCCTCTCTGGTTAGTCCGGAACGAGTCATGATTTCCAATCGTGAGCCCTCACCGAAGGAAAGGAAATAAGATTTGAATCCGGTACGTTCATTGTGATACAGTTCATTGGATACGGCATTGAAATACCGTACAAAGAAATCCTTTACCTCTTCAAGGTTAAGGACATACATGGCAACGTGTTCTATTCGCATTTTCCGTTAATTTTTTGAAGCAGAGAGACAATCCTGTCACATCAAAGTGTCCCGTTTGCAGATTAAAATCATTACTTTTGCAAAATTGCTTATACACTGCTCCGCCCCACATCATGAGGAACGTTCTTTGAGTTTCCACAAGAGAAACCTTGTATTCATGTCAGCAGAGCTTTCCATAAGAACAAGGTTATTTCACGGGAAAGAGTACTGCGATAAGAAGGAAAGCCTCAATTTTGGGTATAAATGCACAAAAAAGAGCTAAGCTTTTATGCTTAATTTCCTATCAGCGTGGGAATGACTCGCTTCGAACCAGCGAAACACGCCCCCTCAGACGTGTATTGGCTTTTGAGGTAGTCTCTTTCTGCTTTTTATCGCAT
>CAZOKT010000214.1:0-3855 GCA_964580505.1 uncultured Parabacteroides sp.
AAAAGAAGCTGTAAAACACATCCTCATAATTGAATATGAGTTTCATCAAACCAAGACTTTCTTCTTCAGTCTGTTTCTGTTTCATATTCGTCCTTTCCTTACTGCAAAAGTGTAAAATTTAACTCGTAGTTTCAAAATCAGCAGGTCGACCGGATAAATGTTATATCTTTAAAGGTACCAAACAAAAAGTTTAAATCACTTCAAAATATTTAAGCCTATATTCGTTCGCATTGTCTGGTATAAACACAGGCATAAACAGAAGATTAGAAATAATACTTCTTTTTTTCAAGCAGGAAATAAGTAAAATAGGTAGTAATATCTGTAATATACGTAAATGCCATTTCATATGATTTTTCTATATTTGCATTAGAAAAACAACACATATACTAAGATTATGTTACGTAAAATCAGATTGACGTTAGCCGCAATTTGTTTCTTGCTTGTTACACTATTGTTCTTAGACTTTACGGGGACTATTCATGCGTGGTTTGGTTGGCTTGCAAAGATTCAATTCTTACCGGCATTGTTGGCATTAAACATCGGTGTCGTAATCGCCTTATTGCTACTAACCTTTTTGTTGGGGCGTGTTTATTGCTCGGTGATTTGCCCATTGGGCGTATTCCAAGATATTATTTCTTGGATTAACGGAAAACGGAAGAAAAAGCAGTATCGCTTTTCTTATTCTCCTGCAAAATCGGGACTACGGTATGCCGTGTTGGCATTGTTTATTGTGCTATTGATTGCCGGCATCCATTCGGCTGTCGCTTTATTAGCACCTTACAGTTCATACGGACGTATTGCATCCAACCTATTTGTTCCTATTTACCAAGCGGGGAACAACTTGTTGGCATATCTGGCAGAGCGGATGGACAGTTATACTTTCTACTCGACAGATATTTGGATGAAAGGACTATCTACCTTCCTGATTGCACTGGCTACAGCTATTATCCTATTCGTCTTGGCATGGAAGAACGGACGTACATATTGCAATACGATTTGTCCGGTAGGAACCGTATTGGGATTTGTAGCCAAGTTTGCCTTGTTCCGTCCGGTGATGGATGCATCGAAATGCAAGAGTTGCTCGCTCTGCTCCCGCAAATGCAAAGCAGCGTGCATCAACTTCAATGAGCACATGATTGATTATAGCCGATGTGTAACGTGCTTGAATTGCATTAATACCTGCAAATATGACGCACTTCGTTATACATTTACTTATCGGAAAGTGCAACCGCAGACAGCTTCGGAGGCAAAAAATAAAGCAAACACGGCTCGACGAGGATTCCTCTCCGCTGCCACACTGGCAGTTACAACGGCAGCATTGAAAGCTCAAGAGAAGAAAGTGGACGGCGGATTAGCGGTCATTGAAGAGAAAAAAGTTCCGAAACGTGCCACATCCATCGTTCCTGCCGGAGCGATTAGCTTACGCAACTTTGCTCGGCATTGTACAGCTTGCCAGCTTTGCGTATCGGTATGTCCGAATCAAGTTCTGCGTCCTTCCATCCAATTGGACACATGGATGCAACCGGAGATGTCATATGAGCGTGGCTATTGTCGTCCTGAATGCGTAAAATGCGCGGAGGTGTGCCCAACGGGAGCCATTCTTCCGCTTACCGTGGCAGATAAATCTTCCACACAGATTGGCCATGCTGTATGGATAAAAGAGAATTGTGTGCCATTAACGGACGGCGTAGAATGCGGGAACTGTGCCCGTCATTGTCCGTCGGGAGCCATACAGATGGTCTCCTCTGACCCGAACGACCCGAAATCGCTTAAAATACCGATTGTTAATGAAGAGAGATGCATCGGTTGCGGTGCCTGTGAGAATCTATGTCCAGCTCGTCCTTTCAGTGCCATATATGTGGAAGGATATGAGAATCATAGTACACTTTAATCAAAAGGAGAAACAAACATGAAATGCAAACATAAGAATAAGATAAACCGCCGCGATTTCCTTAAAGCAATGGGAATCACAGGAGTTGCTACGGCCGGATTAACAGCTTGTACAGATAAGTCCGCTACGACCCAACAGGAAATCCCGATCGATCAAATGACCTATCGAACAAACCCTAAGACGGGCGATAAAGTGTCACTACTCGGATTTGGGATGATGCGTCTCCCGTCAGTAGGTGGACGCAGTGCCCGCGAAGGTAATGAAGAAATTGACCAAGAGATGGTAAACCGATTGGTAGATTATGCCATCGAACATGGTGTGAACTATTTCGATACATCGCCCGCTTATTGCCGAGGTATGTCTGAACGAGCTACAGGTATTGCACTTTCTCGTCACCCACGAGACAGCTACTTTGTTTCTACTAAGTTATCTAACTTCGGTAATTATACACGAGACGCATCTATCGAAATGTACCAAAATTCGATGAAAGAATTACAAGTAGATTACTTGGATTACTACTTGCTCCATTCTATCGGAAGTGGTGCTGGCATGCAGGATTTACGTGATCGTTACCTCGATAACGGCATGTTAGACTTCTTGCTGAAAGAACGGGAGGCGGGACGCATCCGTAACCTCGGATTCTCTTATCATGGTGATATATCCGTATTTGATTACCTGCTATCAAAACACGATGAATACAAGTGGGACTTTACATTAATTCAATTGAACTATCTCGATTGGAAATACGCTAAGGATATCAATTCACGCAATACGAATGCAGAATATCTCTATACCGAATTGGAGAAGCGCCAGATACCTGCTCTTGTAATGGAACCGCTTTTAGGTGGACGTTTATCAAATGTACCAGACAATATTGTAGCACGTTTGAAGCAACGTGAGCCGAAATGGAGCGTGGCATCATGGGCATTCCGCTTTGCAGGCAGCTTCCCAAATGTATTGACTGTATTGAGCGGTATGACACGCATGGAGCATCTACAAGATAATATCATCTCTTATTCTCCGCTCAAGTCTCTAACAGACGAAGAGTTTCAGTTCCTACAAGACACAGCTACGCTGATGATGCAATTTGATTCTATCCCATGCAACGATTGCAAATACTGTATGCCTTGCCCTTATGGAATCGATATTCCCGCAATCCTTTTGCACTATAACAAGTGCCTCAACGAAGGAAATATTCCGGAAAGCTCGCAAGACCCTCGTTACCGGGAAGCACGTCGTGCCTTTCTTGTAGGTTATGACCGAAGTGTTCCAAAACTCCGCCAAGCTAATCATTGTATCGGATGTAATCAGTGCAGCCCGCATTGTCCGCAGCGCATTGACATTCCTCAAGAGATGCAACGTATTGATGCATACGTGGAAAAGCTGAAACAAGAAACACTATAATTTTAAAATAAAGGATAGTATATGAGAAAGAATTTTGGAGCCAAACCGTTTTGTTACCCACAACCGGTATTTATCATTGCGGCTTATGACGAACAAGGTCAGCCCAACGCCATGAATGCGGCATGGGGAGGTATCAGTGAAATGAATGAAATCAGTATGTGTCTAAGCGCAGGGCATAAAACGGTGAAGAACTTGCTTCAGCGTAAAGCATTCACGGTAAGTATGGCAGATGCCGAACATGTAGTTGCATGCGATTATGTGGGTATCGTTTCAGGAAACAATGTAACGGATAAATTCGCCCGTGCAGGATTCCATGCCATTCACTCCGAGTTTGTTGACGCGCCGCTAATTGAGGAATTGCCGATTGCTGTAGAGTGTAAAATGATTGACTATAATCCTAAGAGTTGTATTCTGCGTGGCGAGATAGTCAACGTAAGTGTAGATGAACGGGTTCTTGATGAAAAAGGCAAGGTCGATGCAGCCAAAGCTGCTCCGATTATCTTCGACCCTTTCAATAATCACTACTTAAAGATTGGCGAAAAGGTGGGCAATGCTTTCTC
>CAZOKT010000215.1:0-2536 GCA_964580505.1 uncultured Parabacteroides sp.
AAGTGTTATTATGAAGATTGTTAGCCCATTCGGTTTTTGTAGTCATCATATCCAAAGCGGCGTACCAGCGTAAAGCCATTGGCTGGCGAGTAGATGCCGATTGAGGGATGACGGACACCATTAAACATCGTAGTCTTAACCATAGTATAATGTATCATATCCCTAAAGACGATTCGGTCGCCCACTGCCGGCTCTTTGTCGAAAGCCCAGTCGCCACAGAAATCTCCGGCAAGGCAACTGTTGCCTCCCATTCGCCATCGTTTCTCGCCCGGCAGGGGATCGTGTGTCCCAAGTATAACGGGTTTATAGGGCATTTCTAAGCAATCAGGCATGTGACAGGCGAAAGAAACATTCAGCATCATCGTGTTGATTCCTCCGTTACATAGTTTATCTTCGACGGTGGAGACGAGGCAACCCGTGTCCCACGTAAAGGCACTTCCAGGCTCAAGTATAAGACGAAGATGCGGATACTTGGCATGAAAGCTGCGCAGGATAGCTATCAGTTCGGCGGTATCATAGTCACGATGCGTCATTAAGTGCCCGCCGCCCATGTTCAACCATCGTATCTGTCCGAAGAAACGCCCGAAACGTTCTTCTACCGCATTCAGTGTGTTGCGGAGGTCGGCTGGGCGGGATTCACACAAAGTATGGAAATGAAGCCCGTCGATTCCTGCGGGAAGTTCTGCCAAATCTTCGGAAAGTACACCCAATCGCGAACCACGGTCGCACGGATTGTATAACGCAGTTTCCACCGTAGAGTATTCGGGATTCACCCGCAATCCGCAGGAGATTCCTGCCGCATGTGCCTTGTCTTTGAACCGTTCGTATTGAGCAAGGGAGTTGAACGTAACGTGGCTGCTGTAAAAGATAAGCTCGTCGAACTCCTCAGGAGCATAGACCGGCGCGTAAGTGTGTGCAGGTTCTCCAAACTCCTCATATACCAAACGAGCCTCTGCAAGCGAACTCGCAGTGGCTCCGTCGGCATGTTTCTTCAGTTCTGGGAAGATACTCCACATGGCATTTGCCTTGAGTGCAACAATAACCTCCGCACCGCTCTCCCGCCGCACGCGGTCGATAACCTCCAAATTTGCCGAGAGAAGCTCCTTATGCAGCACATAACAAGGCGAAGGAATAGAGGATAAATCCCAGATATTCAGCGCAATATCCTTATCAATCATAACTCGATATCCACATTAAATTGCTCAACCCACGGCAATCCCTCCGTTCCTAATTCAGCCAAGAATGGATCAGGATCGAACTCTTCTACGTTACGTACGCCCGGATTCTTCCACAAGCCGCGTACAAACATTGCCGCCCCTAAAGCCGCAGGAACACCGGTTGTGTAGCTGACTGCCTGCGTGCCTGTCTCCTTAAATGCCTGTTCATGGTCGCAATTGTTATAGATATAATAGGTATGTTCTCGGCCATCTTTTATGCCACGAATACGACATCCTATCGAAGTTTCGCCGTGATAATTGGCACCAAGTGATTTAGGATCCGGCAAAACGGCCTTAAGAAATTGCAAAGGCACAATCTTCGTTCCATTATAATCTACCTCATCTATCCTCGCCATCCCGATATTTTGTATTACACGCAAATGCGTCAAATATTCCTGACCAAACGTCATCCAGAAACGAGCTCGCTTAAGTGTCGGGAAATTCTTAACTAACGATTCGAGCTCTTCATGGTACAGCAGATAAGAATCCCGCTCACCAATATTCGGATAAGTAAGCGACCTGTGAATTTCCAGAGGCTTAGTCGTGTGCCAAGCTCCGTTTTCATAGTATCGACCGTTCTGCGTAATTTCACGAATGTTAATCTCCGGATTGAAATTCGTTGCAAACGCCATGCCATGATTACCCGCATTACAATCTACAATGTCCAAATAATGCAACTCGTCGAAATAGTGTTTTGTTGCATAAGCTGTAAAGATTGCCGACACACCCGGGTCAAATCCGCAACCAAGTATCGCGGTCAATCCTTTATCACGAAACCGATCGTTATAAGCCCATTGCCAACTATACTCGAAATGAGCTTCGTCTTTCGGCTCGTAATTAGCAGTATCCAAATAATTAACCCCGCATTCCAAACAAGCATCCATAATCGTAAGGTCTTGATAAGGAAGCGCTACGTTTATTACAATCTCAGGCTGGAAAGAACGCATCAGTGCGACCAACTGACTGACATCATCCGCATCAACTTGGGCTGTACGAATCTTATTCCCTCCTATCGCTGCCGCGATTTGATCACATTTTGATTGCGTACGTGATGCCAACATAATATCCGTAAAGACCGGATTCTTTGCTACTTTGTGCGCTACAACGGTACCAACACCTCCTGCGCCAATAATCAATACTTTTGACATTAATCTATTTGTTTTACTTTAGAGCAGAGTACAGAATGAGGACCCCGCGGACTCTATTGTCATTTTATCATATAATATGCATGTGAAGCAAAGAGTTTATATGATTTGTGACCTCGCAAAGATAATATAATCCGCGATTCTTGCGCGCACAATTCCTTACTATTTTGCAGC
>CAZOKT010000215.1:2636-3814 GCA_964580505.1 uncultured Parabacteroides sp.
TTACCTATGGTAAAGTGGCATTTACTTCGTCAGCTTTTTTGCCAAAGCTCTTGTTTATTAACAAAATGCTATTACCTTTGTATATGATTATTAAAATAGAATGATATGGAGAATCTAATAACTCAATACGCGGGACTGTCACTCAAATCCCCGATCATCGTAAGTAGTTCCGGACTCACCCGCCGTCCGGAAAGAAATCTTGAATTTGAAAAAGCAGGAGCAGGGGCGATTGTACTTAAGTCGTTATTTGAAGAACAAATCGAGATGCATGGAGATACACTACTGCAAGATGAGATGTATCCTGAGGCGGCCGATTATATACGAGGTTATGTAAAGGCTCATCAAATTGCAAGTTATTTAGACTTGATTCATGAGTCAAAGCGATTATGCAGCGTGCCGATTATAGCCAGCATTAATTGCTACCGCGCAGAAGCGTGGACGGAGTTTGCCAAGCAATTGGAGGATGCCGGTGCTGATGCATTGGAATTGAACATTTTCTTCATGGAGACCGATATCAACGCACGCAGCAACGAGATTCAGGACTGGTATATCCAAGTACTTCGTCGTGTTAAAAAGATCATTTCTATTCCTGTCATCATGAAGATAGGGAAATATATGGTCAATCTGCCTTCATTTGTTAACCGCTTATATGCTAATGGAGCGAATGCTGTTGTCCTGTTTAACCGTTTCTATCAGCCGGACATAGATATAAATTCATTGCAAATCACATCAGGTAATGTGTTTAGTAGCCATGCGGACATCAGCGATACACTTCGCTGGACAGCTATTATTTCCGGCAAGCTTCCAAATGTATGCATCGCTGCTTCTACAGGAGTTCATGATTGGGAAGGTGTTGTTAAATGCTTACTCGCCGGAGCTTCAGCCGTACAAATGTGTAGTGCACTTTATACACACGGGGCTGAGCTGATTAAACAAATTAATATTTGTCTGGAAGAATGGATGCATCTGCACCACTTCTCTAATATCAGAGAGTTCATTGGCAAACTTAATGCGGCTAATATCCCGAATCCTATGCTGTATGAACGGGCGCAATTCATGAAATATTTCGCAAACAGAGATTAATTTTAATTCTCCTTTGCCGGAACAACTGCAGCTTCTACGAGAGGCTTGCAAGTTGTTCCACTGTCATTATTAGAGTTATTATATCTTAGTGCTAA
>CAZOKT010000216.1:0-3751 GCA_964580505.1 uncultured Parabacteroides sp.
AGTCCCACGGGCTGTGCCTATCGTGGAATCTATGGCGGCGATAGTTATCCTCGACAATCTTTTACTCTATAAGGCTTACAAAGGGTAACGTGTAAGGGTTTTCCCCGCAACCTTTCTTCTCCATTAAAGGACGTGAAAACGACCCATGCATGGGTCGCAAAATGAGTCATGCATGGGTCATAAAACGAGTCATGCATGGGTTGAAAAATGAGTCATGCATGGGTCGCAAAAGCACCTGTTGTTTAACGAAAAGCCTATCCTTTCGCCAGGGGGCGCACTTCCTATCATTGCTGCTTGTTACTTCTTTGAAAGTAGCCGGCCATTGATGTCAATTTTATCAATGACAGCCAACTGACCTTGTTTTGACCTTATATTGAACTCATGTTATTTTATGGCCTTACAGAAGAGCGATTATGCTGGTTGGGTATCTTTTTTTCAGTGACCTCGTAAGCCTTTCCGTTTTTTACTCATCCTCTTTTTTGAAGCCAACCGACTTGAAGTTATAGCGCGTCAACCGAATGCTGTCCATGTAGATTTTATGGTAATACATATCGCGATTGTCGAGGCGGATATATCCATAAACACGGCGGACACGCTTAGTGGGTATGCTCTTCAATTGCACCTCATGATAACCATCATTTTGAATTTTCTCATTGACTACAAGCATAGTATCACTTTGTTCGACACAGATACGGATTTCCGGTCGTTGCGACATAGTTGGATTAATACCCCACACTTCCATACTCAAGACAAATGAACTACCCGATGGGTAAGGTTGCTTGGGCTTCAAATCGAATGTTGTCCCATTAAACGGCACATCAGGCATAAGGGTAAGAAACGAACGACGTGGCCAGATATCCACTGAGTCATTATTGTTTACCTCTGTATCAATGCGCTGAACATCGCCCAAATCTCTGATGCGCCTTTTGAAATCATCCGAAACCATATTGCAAACACGCATATAAATGTCGAGATTACGCGCATACCACATCAGAGAGCTGTCATATTCGGCGCGTGTGATATTATACTTACGGAAAACAGATTCATAGAGTGCCAACTTTTGTACGTCATCTTTAAAGGTTTCATTATCGGCACTTATCAAACTTTCAGCAATATACATATCTGTCATAACAGCTTGCATCTTTTTTTGGGAAAGAATACTGTCAGGAACCGGACTACAACTTACCAAACCAATAGCAACCCCTACTCCATAAAGAAAACTTCTTTTCCGCATATCTGATTACTTTTCATTATGACTTAGACTTTTTGAGAAAGTATTGCGATAAAACAATAGTAGCAAAAAGACACCCACGCATATAGAGGAATCAGCCAAATTAAAGATAGGTCGAAAGAAAATAAACTCCTGCCCGCCCCAAATTGGAAGCCAATCTGGCCACGTTGTCTCTATCAACGGGAAATAGAACATATCCACCACTTTGCCATGCAACCACGTGCCGTAACCGCCTTCTGAAGGGAAAAGCGTAGCCACTTGCCCATAACTATGGTCGAAAATCACACCGTAAAATACGGAATCGATAATGTTACCCATTGCACCGGCAAGTATCATTGCAATACACGTAATGAAGCCGAACTTATAGTTTTTCTTTACCAATTTCCAAAGATAATACCCAATAAAGGCCACGGCTACAATACGGAATAGTGAAAGGAATAATTTTCCTATCACCTCTATTCCAAAAGCCATTCCTGGATTCTCCGTGAAACAAATATAGAACCACGACGTTATTTTTATACTTTCGTGCAGTTCCATATGAGTCTTTATCCAGATTTTCAGTATCTGATCGAAAAGAAGGAGCAGCATTACTATTAATACTGCTCCTTTACCTTTTGAGAGATTCTTCATTTACTTAATACCCCCTTGTTTAGCCTCAATACTTAATGTAGCATGTGGCACAGCACGCAAACGTTCTTTCGGAATTAACTTTCCCGTTGCCCGACAAATGCCGTACGTCTTATTCTCAATACGTACTAATGCGGCCTGCAAATTCTGAATGAACTTCATCTGACGTTGTGCCAGACGTCCTGCTTCTTCTTTTGAAAGTGTCGCTGCTCCGTCTTCCAATACTTTGAATGTAGGAGACGTATCTGCTACATCATTTCCGTCTGTGTTTGAAACGCCGCCTTTTAGCAGTTCATAATCCCGCTTGGCAACTTCCAATTTCTTTAATATAATAGCCCGAAATTCTTCGAGTTCTGCATCCGAATATCTTGTCTTTTCTGCCATGGTTAATTTAATTTTTAAGTTTAACAGATTGTTCTTATCTCCAGCAATCCGACCCGCAAGGCCGTCTGCTATATTTGCCGCAAAGATAATAGATTAAAAATCCAAATCCAATTTAATAAGAGGAAAATAATTGGATAAAATTTAGAATGTACAGATGAGGTCGAAATGTAATTCTGATGTCTTTCTACTCCTATTCTTTCATTCAGATATGTGCCAATGTTTTTTTAGCATTTCCTTTTGTGAGGATTTTTTTTCAGTACATTCAAGGTGCTGCATGGTTCTGCGGCGAAATTCGCTACATATGATTGCTGTAGCAGTTGCTACGTTCAACGATTCTGTCGTCTCCCTTTCAGGCGGAAAATTCGGAATGTAAAGCCGCTCGTTTACCATCGATGCGAGATCTGAACGGATCCCATTCCCTTCGTTACCCATGATTAGTAATCCGTTATTTGTTAGCATTTTAGTATAAATATTTTCCCCATCGAGGAAAGTTCCATACGTCGGGATGCCTATCGATCTCCATTTCTTGAGATATTCTGCAAGATCGGTGTAATGAACCTTAACGTGAGATAGTGCTCCCATCGTCGCTTGCACGGCCTTTGGATTAAAGATGTCGGCCGTATCGGGACTGCAAACTACATGCTCAATACCAAACCAATCTGCCAGGCGAACGATAGTTCCCAAATTCCCGGGATCTTGCACGTTATCCAGTACCAACACTAAATCGCGCCTTGGGTCGGCTTCCTGAATGTTCCATGTTGGAATTTCGAATAATGCCAGTACGTCTTGTGGGTTTTTCAGGAGACTGGCGCGGCGAATTTCGTTGTCACTCTCCGCTACCAGCAGTTCTTCCGCCGCAATATCGCCTTGTGTTGCCATCCAGCGCGGTTTCGCCAGCAAAAGTCGGCAGAAAAAGAAGGGAAGCATATCTGCAACCAATTTATTCCCTTCCGCCACGAAAAGCCGCTCTGCCAGTCGGTTTTTCTTTAATTCTAAGGAGTGAATCAGTTTTATCTTGTTTTTGCTTATCATTTTTCTCTGAGATTTTATGTTGCAAAAGTAATGATTACAAACTATATTTCTCTCGTTTGGTTGAACGAAAGTGCAAATTGCGATAGTAATACCTTGCCTGCAATTATCACAATCGCTCATCTTTATATCAAGAAGAGTCTGAAGCAGCGTAACCGACAAGTAATTAGTGGTATAGTCCCTGAAAGGTAAAAAAAGTTTCGTAGCGGGTAATCCGCTATTTCCTGCTGTAACTCTGATAAATTTTGTGTCTTTTCTTATCCTAATATAACGTGAGTTCGATATAAGCAGAGCGCGCCCGTCTGACCAAAGTGCCTCAAAGGTACAACCTAAATGCCTCAGAGGTGCAACCTAAGTGCCTCGGAGGTTAAACCTGTGTAGTCCGGAGGTAGTATCTACAAGCCGATGCCGGTTCATGTCCTTATTTATTCCCTTATATCGAACTCACATTTATTAAAAGTATAACGATAATCACGACGG
>CAZOKT010000217.1:0-3738 GCA_964580505.1 uncultured Parabacteroides sp.
GTGAGTTCGACGAATTATAAGTAAAATTATAGGTATCTATAATTTAGTGATTAGCGGAAATTGTTATCATCTTATAATGTTAAAATACAAACGATTACCACTATATTCTCGGAGGCTAAAGTTATGGATTAAGCAGTTAGAAGAAAATTACGGAAATTAGGAAAAGGACCGAAAGCCAATTTAAAGCGGATTGCAGCAGGAGAACGATTTCCTATTCATTACCCTATGGAAATTCCGATTCTTAATACTTTCCATTCTCTTCAGCGTGCATGAACTTACTAACTTCATAGTGCGTGAAGATAAGAAGCGTATCTATATTAACGTGAATTTGTCGAACTCACGTTAACGTAAGTTCGATATAAATAAAACATAAAAAGTTGCCTGTCATTGACGAAGTCAACATCAATGACAGACTTTTTTTCAAAAAAAAGCTGTAAGCCACACTGGCTGATAGTATATTGGCAATGAAGTTTCCGATTTTTATTGCTTTATATATGCTTCCAGGAATTTTGCATTTGGAGAAGGATTCAGCAGAACGGATTGCGCCGTGGCCGGAATCAACACTGTCTGTCCTTGATGAACCGTTACTTCATAACCTTTATCATCGCAAATCGTTGCAAGACCTCCCATGCAGATATAAACCACAAATGAATCTAAACCAGTAAAATCGCGCGTCATTTGTGCATCCATATCAATCAGATTTGTCGTAAAATACTTGCAATCTGCCAAGTTTACCGTAGCATTTGAGTGCGCCTTGTAATGCGTGCGATAATCGGGAAAGAGCGTATAGTCGATAGCATCTTTTGCAAGCTCAGTATGCAATTCGCGCGTATTTCCGTTTTTATCCTTACGATTATAATCATAAATACGATAAGTAATGTTGCTGGTCTGCTGGATTTCAGCGATAAAGCAACCCGCACCAATTGCATGAACACGCCCAGCCGGCAGGAAAAACACATCACCAGCATTCACGTCATAACGCTGCAATACGTCCATAATCGTATTGTTTTCCACATGCTTCACGTACTCTTCCGGATTAATCTGCTGCGAAAAACCCGAATAGAGCGACGCGCCCTTGTCTGCCTTGATGACATACCACATTTCCGTCTTTCCGAATGAGTTATGGCGAGCTTTAGCCAACTCATCATTCGGATGCACCTGAATGGAAAGATTATCGCGCGCATCAATAAACTTTATCAATAAGGGGAAACGTGAACCGAAGCGTTCCATTACATGGGCACCCAGCAAATCCTTGCCATAAGCCTTAATCAAGTCATCTAAAGACTTATTTGCTAATTCGCCTTCTGCTACAATCGAATAATCTCCATCCACATGAGACAACTCCCAACTTTCTCCTATTCCTTCTTGTACCGGAGAAATACCCTTGAACGAGCAAATTTCAGAACCGCCCCAAATAACACTCTTCAGGATCGGTTTAAATGTCAATGGATACAACATAATTATCTATTATTTCTGTTTTTTAGATTTACTTGTCTTCTTTTCTTTTACGGCTTTAGAAACCACCGGCTTTTCTTTTGCTGCACTTGTCTTTCTCGGCTCTTTTATCTTGCGCAAAACCAACGCAGAACGTGCCGGCATATAGAGTTTCAGCCATTCCTTTTTCTCTTTCTTGTATAACGGGTCGAACTGTGTGAGATGCTGAATCGAATCATCATTCAAACCAAAACCGCCGAAACGAGGCGCATCCGTATCCAATACCACCTCATATTTTCCCAACGGCACCAAGAAACCATAATCCGTAAAGGATTTATTCGGACTGAAGTTGAATACGAATACCAAATCCTTACGCATATAAGCCAATATTTGGTCTCCATCATTATCCCATACTTTTTGGATAGGAGTCTTTTGGAAATCCTTCACACTACGAAACAGATGAACCATCTCACGGTCAAAATCCCCCAGAAAATGATATTTCAAATCTGGATTATCGACCAGATTCCATTGCCGGCGTGCATATTTATACGACCAGCCATTGCCTTCGCGCGGAAAATCAATCCATTCCGGATGACCGAATTCATTTCCCATAAAGTTAAGATAACCACCATTTATAGTAGAAGCCGTAACCAAACGAATCATCTTATGAAGCGCCATTCCGCGCTCAACCATGAAGTTATGGTCATCTTTCTGCATGTGCCAATACATATCAGCATCAATCAAACGGAAAATAATAGTCTTATCCCCTACCAACGCTTGGTCATGGCTCTCGGCATAACTGATTGTCTTTTCATCCGCACGCCGATTGGTCGTTTCCCACCAGATAGCCGACGGATGCCAATCCTCATCTTTCTTTTCTTTAATTGTCTTAATCCAAAAATCCGGGATATTCATTGCCATGCGATAATCAAAACCATAGCCGCCATCTTCTATCTTAGCAGCCAATCCGGGCATACCACTCACTTCCTCAGCAATGGTTATGGCGTTCGGATTTACCTCATGGATTAACTTATTCGCCAAAGTCAGATAAGCTATCGCGTCTCCGTCCTGATGTCCATTATAATAATCTCCATAATTGCAAAAAGCTTCGCCTAACCCGTGGCTATAATAGAGCATCGAAGTTACGCCATCAAAACGAAAACCGTCAAACTTATACTCTTCCATCCAGAACTTGCAATTGGATAGCAAGAAATGGAGCACTTCATTCTTTCCGTAATCAAAGCACAACGAATCCCAAGCCGGATGCTCACGCCGATCATTTCCATGAAAATACAAATCGTACGAACCATCGAAACGTCCCAATCCTTCCACTTCATTCTTTACCGCATGGCTATGGACAATATCCATAATTACCGCCAAACCTAGTTTATGCGCCTCATCTATCAATTGCTTCAACTCGTCCGGAGTACCGAAACGTGAAGATGCAGCAAAGAAACTACTTACATGATAACCGAAAGAGCCATAATAAGGATGCTCTTGGATAGCCATAATTTGCACCGCGTTATACCCTTCCTCAACGATACGCGGCAATACATTTTCGCGGAATTCATTATAGGTTCCGACCTTCTCCTCGTTGGTTGCCATTCCGATATGGCATTCATAAATCATTAAAGGCGAAGTATTCGGCTTGAATCTTTTCGTTTTGAAAACATAAGGCTTCTTAGGATCCCACACTTGCGCACTGAAAATTTTCGTTTCTTTATCTTGTACTACACGCCGAATCCACGCCGGGATACGTTCTCCGCATCCGCCATTCCATTCAACCCGTAGTTTGAATAAATCTTCATGGTGCAACTTATCAAGAGGCAAAATAATTTCCCACACGCCATTTTCCTTAGGTGTCATACGGAAATCTTCCGTTTTTTGCCAATCATTGAACGTCCCTATCAAATAAATTGCCGTAGCATGAGGCGCCCATTCGCGGAATATCCAGCCTTTCTGGGTTTTGTGCAATCCGAAATACAAATAGCCGGAAGCAAAATCAGACAAAGACATTTTCCCCTCATTCGTCAGGCTATTTTCCTTATCCTGAACATACTGATAACGTCCTTCGATGGCTGCTTTATACGGTTCCAGCCACGGATCATTTTTTATGAGATTTAAAGACTCCATGTTTCCATCTTATTGATTTGTTCTTTGGCAAAGATAAACAAAAAAAAAGAAGTTGGATGATTTATAAAGGAAAAGTTGCATGCTCTTTGATTATTACTTTTTGTTTGAAAAAATATGCCTGACTTTATCCGAATTTATAGGCATAAACACAAACAAAGTCAGGCAGCTTTT
>CAZOKT010000218.1:0-3710 GCA_964580505.1 uncultured Parabacteroides sp.
GCACACTGGAGAAAAAATATGATTTCAGACTCAAGGATTGTTTATGGATGTGTACGGAGACCTATCAGGAAAGAAGTTTTGGGTTCTGATTACATGATACCTGATTATGCAAGAAGGAGAGCAAATATGCTTCTCCTTCTTAATTTTTTCTCATTTCTCTACTTCTGAAAACGCCGAAAGCCTTATATTTGAAGAAATAATACTCACTTAAAAGAGCGTCATATTGAACAAAAAGCGTATATTTGCAGTGTTCGACCGGAGAAATGGCCGGACATAGATCATAGAAAGCGTTTTTTGCTTTTATCCTGAAAACGAAATCGCCAATTTCACAGTAGAAGGATAGAGACAATATGACGCTCATTCTGTTTGTATATGTATCTTGTGTATAGCCCATGCTGTACCATTTTACATACTGCAACGGCGTGGGTATTGTTTCTTTATATTCATTTCTACTAGGCGTTTGGCGATGCCCGTTTTCGATGAATAGCAGGACAAGCCTCACGCCTTTCTTTTTATTAATTTAATGCCGAATTCCGAGGACTTATAGGCGTATGAGGAGGAATGGTTATGCCTTTGTTTGAAACAGCGACAATCATTGAAAGATTCAAAAACAGTGGATGGACAGAAAAAGCACAAGCTTTTTTAAAAACACCGGAGCAGTTGAAAAATCTGCTGGAGAATCTGAGTGGATACATCAACAAAGATGGATTGAAGGATGTACGGGACAAACTTGTTCAGCTGTCAGACCTCTTAAAATTGATTTTGACGGGAAAATATCATGATTATAAAGACAATACGCTCATCCTCATTGTTGCTGTTGTAATCTATGTCGTATCCCCGATAGACCTGATTCCCGATTTTCTGCCGGGAGGTCTTGTTGATGATGGTGCCATCGTGACTTGGCTTTTCCAGACGTTGGGTGATAAATTGAAGAAATGGTCGGATGAAGTAGAACAAGGCAAATCAGAAAACCCGTAACACTTCTCATTATGATTCCGTTAGAGAAAACTGATGGGAAAAGTTAGCATGACAGTATCGCTTGTCTTCGCTCATTATAAACAAGAGTTACGCAGCTTTGTAGTCGCAAACCAATGTTTTGAGAATGACCACAAACTTTAAGTGGATAATTCTGAAAATGAATCCAGTATAAATTTAAATCACTTCAAATCAAAAACATTTATTATGAAAGAGTTTATTTCTGAATTTGGACTGACATCTAATCAAGCATGGCTGTTGTTCAGCCTTGAAAGGGACATTGTTAAAAGGGACTTCGTACATAGCATGATACACGACCAGAAGGATGCTGAGCGTAAACAACAATGGCTAGATTCGTGGGACAAGCATATTAATGACTTCCTGAACCACTTAAACAAGGAGTCCCCTACCTCATGGGATATTGCCAAGATTGACAGTAAAGCTTTGTTTGAAAAAATCTGCCAAGAGGAAAAGGAAGCCACGAAAATCAAAGCTTGGCGTTATTTGATTTTATTGGAATGCACCTTGTTCACCCCGTATTATTCACTCGACACTTCGGCAAACGAGGATAATTCGGCAAATGAGGATAATTCGGCAAATGAGGATAAAAAGAAAAACCTCTTCGATGGCTTGTCATTGAATAAAGACGAGCAAAAGACAAGCTTGGAGCAAATAGCATCATTACTAGAAATTGACAGCAAGTATGTAGATACTTTCAGAAAAAGCTATATAAGGGCTATCAAATCTTTATCAGGCTTTTGGACAAAAGTGTGGCTTAGCTGTGGGATAGGAATGCTTATTGCCTTGGCCTTACTTGCAATATTCATTGGTCCGATCGCTGCTTTATTTGCGGCTCCCGGATTGTATGGAGCAGCCGCTTTTAGTGCAGGCATGGCAGCATTGGGCGGTGGAGCCATTGCCGCTGGAGGACTTGGCATGGCTGGCGGATTTGCGGTCTTAATAGGTGGCGCTGTTATTTTGGGTGGTAGTACAGGTATCGGTATCGGAGCTTTGGCTTCAGCATCCCCCCAAATGGTGTTGACCGGGTTAGCCAAGATAGAAGTTGTATTGAGGGAAATCATACTCGGCATACAGCATGACACGAAAATGATGCAAGAAATCATCCTGCAATTAAGCAACAATATGAATGAAATGCAAACAGAACTAACCAAGCTAAAGCTTGAAGTGGAAAAGAACAAGGAGAAAATAAAGAATCTTGAAGAAGCAATAGAATATATGAGGAAAGCAATTGACGGATTTGAGAAAATGAAATAATTATGGAGTTTAGCGATTTTGACAAGGAGACGGATATCCTAAGACATAAGACAATGGAACTAAAGAAGCAATCCGGCGATATCAAGCGGGAACAAGCAGAAAACTCTGAACACTTGGATAAGTTGCTGGATAAGGTTAATAGACTAACCGAGCGGCTTGGCATGGAAAAATTCAGGTATGCAGAAGAGAATGTAACTGTAGATGACCTAAATGAGTACATCGGAAAAATATTTCCTAATGACAGTACTAAAACAGACACCGACAGGCAGCTTGATATGCAACCAACAGATTACATTGTTGCTGCCTTAGCCGGTGGAATAGCTGTTATCGTGGATGCCCTCCTTGTCAAAATCCCTAAGAACATGACTGTTGTAAGGGATGGCAACAGGATTGTGCAGGAAGGAGGGGTATTGACCGGAATATTCAGGAGCATTGGCATTGATGAGAATGGCAACGCTTCAAAATGGGTTAAGACTTTAGAGGGATGGTTTAAGGTGAAATACGACAAGTCTATCGACCCAAATGTCTCTGGGTTAAATCCAAGTTCGCACAGGTTTCACAACTTGGCGCATGACCCGTCATTATCAGGCTTGATGTTTGCAATAAAAGACACTGTTACTGGCACATTTACATGTATAGACAGGAACGGATGTCTTGTCGTCGAGAAAATTGCAGAGAATGACTTTTCAAAATTATTGGGCATACCAATTGTCTGGTTGGGACATCTACTGTCTGACGTTTTTACAAAAATGGGGATACCAATACCGGGGTGGAGTTATCTGCAATTATTACAGTTTGGCAGTTTCGGCGAGAAAGAAAGGACGATCTCGGATGTTGCCCGGTATATGTATCTGAATGGATATGACATGCGTCATTTTTTATCAATGTCTGCTGTTAATGCCGCAATAGAACTGATTGTCAGGTTGTACTATATTCTTGTCTGTAAGCGACGCCCCAAAGACTTTTCGTTAGAAGCAGAAAAGGAATACACCGAACTGAAGAACAAAATAAAGCTGCACGATATGCTCTTTGTCTCTTACGCAGTTGCTTCTTGCGGAAATATTGCAAAAATATGCGCTTATCAAGGCAATCCGACAGCATTAAATCTCCCTTTATGGTTAGGAATGATAAAAGAGGCGGTGGCAAAAGCTGAAATATCGACAAGGAATTCAAAGCATTATGAAAAAGCAATAGAAAACAGGCATGTAATAGATGATAACTTTAATCTTTTATGTTCCATGCTGTTTAATAATAGAAGTGATTTAAACTTATGTTAACGTGGGTTCGATATAAAGTCAAAACAAGGTCAGTTGTTTGTCATTGATAAAATTCACATCAATGGCCGGCTTCTTTTCAAAGAAACAGTATGCCGCGATAGCCGACAAGGAATTGACAAGCCGGAAAACTTCAAACTTGGACTGGTACAAAAAGTACTGCCGGACTTCTATGAAAAGGTAAAA
>CAZOKT010000219.1:0-3693 GCA_964580505.1 uncultured Parabacteroides sp.
TCGGTTCTGTTTTAAGGAATGCTTTCAGCTTCTTCTGTGTTTCTTTGTCTGTATAATCAGGAGTCGTGTAAAGTTGCGTCAAAGTTGCGTCGTCCGGATTTAATTTATATTGAAAAAGCTCTACATCTAATTGTGCCGTTGCTTCTTGAAAGGTCATTGACTGTTTGTCTGCATCCTCGCGAATGAACCATTCTGTTCCAACCGGTTCAAACAAGTCCTCCGCATTGAGCGGTTGCCAATCTGGTGAGAAAAAAGAGATACGACTATCTGCTACAGGCGCTTTCAGAGTTACAATCTTGCAAATTACAAAGGTATTATTGATAAGTGGCAAGAGTTTCATTTCGACGGTTGTCCGTTCTGTAGATTCCAATAACAAGTAATCTTTTGTTAACATTGCCAACTTGGATATCCCGTTCATATTGTTTGTCAATTGTGCGTTTTCTCCGGAGTTATATAGATCCACCAAGTCTTTTCGCCAAGCATCTTCTAACTGTGGAATATATTCATCCGGCATTGCTATGAATACAGCTGCCATATTTTGTGCATTCATCTGAAAGGCACCAAATAGTAGACACATAAAAATCAAAAGTTTCATATATAAATCGTTTTTAATCTGTTTTTATTGGATGTTCCTTACGGCTGAATTCGTAAGGATGAATTTTTGTTAGCGCGTTCCCCAATAGAGGAAAATCATACCTATCAGCACCAGAATAAGATCTACTACCTTACTCTTCAAGTTTTTCTCATGGAAGAACAACGCTCCGGCTACAAAAGTAACTAAAACATTGCTTCGGCGAATCATTGAAACGATAGAAATCATTGAATCCGGATAAGTGAGCGCGTAAAAATATATCCAATCTGCGATGCACAGGAATACGGAAATGAAAATAATGTTCCATCGCCAGCAGAATGGCGTTGTTGTCCTACGACCGGGATACCATAAGAAGAGAAAAATCGCCAGCATCATTATACATTGGTAAATATTAAACCAAACTTGGACGGTCATTACATCCAAATCCCGCATCAAATATTTGTCATATAATCCGCTCATTGCTCCAAGAATGACAGATAGTATCGTGAAATAAATCCACTTATTGTGCGTGAATCGGATTCCTTCTTTTTTGCTTGAAGCAGAGAGCAGATAGAATGATGCCACAGCAAATCCGACACCAATCCACTGATAGAGATTCAACCGCTCGCCAAAGATAAGCAATGCACCGAGCAATGTCAATACAGGCTGGGTCGCCTTGATAGGACCGGATATCGTCAATGGCAAATGTTTCAATGCAAAATAACCGAATATCCATGATGACAAGACAATAAATGCTTTAATGAAAACCGCTATGTGCGTCTGATATGAAACGTGCGGAACATACAGGAGCGTGCCATTCAGACAATCTGTCGTGTAGGATAATATGATGAACGGTAGAAACAGCAGACTACTAATTAATGTATTAAAGAATAGAACGGGTATTACGGCGTTCTCGTTCAACGACATCTTTTTATTAACTTCATAACAGCCTAATAAGAATGCCGATAAAAAAGCGAAAATGAGCCACATGTTTTTCTATTGGATAAAAAGAGTTTCCGGATATTCTACATGAAACAGATATAATGCGTGTCCCGGTACAGATGCTCCTGCATGTCCGCGATCTCTCGCTTCGATAACCTGACGGAATCCTTCGATGGAAAGTTTTCCGCGTCCGACATCCAAAAGCGTCCCGACGATAGCACGTACCATATTCCGCAAAAAGCGGTCGGCGGAGATGGTAAACACCCAAATGTCACCTTCTTGTTTCCAGTCGGCTTCTTTAATGCAACAATTGTTTGTTTTGACATCTGTATGTAGCTTACTGAAACTTGTAAAATCTGTATAATCAAACAATGCGTGACTAGCTTCATTCATCAAGGCAAAGTCCAATGTTCCCGCATGGAAATAGACTTGGTTATAGTTGAATGGGTTTTTCTTTTGGGTGATGTAATATTTATACGTGCGGGATGTCGCGTGAAATCGAGCATGTGCACCAGATACGACTGGAACAATCTTTTCGATGGCAATATCTTTCGGAAGCAGCCGGTTCAATTTTTTCGTGAGGAAATCTAGGTTGATTCTCGGGACTTCCGAGTCGAAATGTGCCACCATTTGTCGAGCATGAACACCAGCATCTGTCCGGCCTGCTCCGACTATCGGTGTCGAGTGCCTCAGGATAGTTGACAAGGCTTCTTCTATGCTTTGCTGGACGGTAATCCCGTTTGGCTGGATTTGCCAGCCACAAAATGGTTTTCCGTTGTAACTAAGGTAAATAAAATATCTGTTCACGTTGAATATAAATTCATTTATGATAAAACCACACAAAGGTACAAAGTTTTTGTCTATAGTCAAGAGCTTCGCTATTTACCTTTTTCGAAGACTAAAGACATATGGATAAATTAGTAGGAAAATTGAACTTTTCAGGGTTCTGATTGGTTATAAAATTAAATGTTAAACTTAAATTGAAATAATCATGAGCGCGAAAAAGAACTTTGTATTGGACACAAATGTCATCTTGCATGATTATAAATGCATTGAGAATTTTCAGGAAAACGATATTTATTTGCCAATCGTCGTATTGGAAGAGTTAGACCGCTTTAAGAAAGGGACTGACCAAATTAATTATAATGCGCGTGAATTTGTGCGCGAGCTGGACGCCATTACCACAAACGACCTCTTTACGAAAGGGGCATCCTTAGGTCCTAGCTTGGGGATGTTGCATGTCGTCACCGGAGATAAATATCAGGAAAAGGTGAAGGAGGCTTTCTCTGAGCCGACTCCCGACCATCGGATTTTGTCGTGCACATTAACCGTTTCAGAAAGGTACCCGGAAATGCAGACCATACTAGTCACAAAGGATGTTAACCTACGGATGAAAGCGCGCTCGCTGGGTATTAAGGTGGAGGATTACATTACGGATAAAGTATTGAATGTGGACATCTTCGAGAAATCACAAGAAACCTATGAAGACATTAATCCGGAATTAATCGACCAAATATATAGTACGCCAGGCGGTGTGAATGCCGATTTGTTGGAAATGAGTTCCAAGTTGTTACCCAATGAGTGCTTTATTCTGAAGAGCGGACGCAATTCGGTTTTAGCGCGTTTGAATCCGTTTACGAATAAAATTAAGCGTGTAGAGAAGAGCGTGAACTATGGTATTCAGCCACGCAATGCCGAACAGAGTTTCGCTTTCGAGGTACTGAACGATGCGGATATCAAATTAGTCGCCCTGACGGGAAAGGCCGGTACGGGTAAAACGCTTTTGGCTTTGGCTTCGGCGTTGAAACAATCCTCGCTCTATAAACAGATTCTTTTGGCGCGTCCTATCGTGGCATTGGCTAATAAAGATTTGGGTTTCTTGCCCGGAGATGAGAAACAGAAGGTGGCACCCTATATGCAACCTCTGTTTGATAATCTGAATGTTATCAAAGGGCAAATACCAATGAATGGGGCTGAAGCTCGGCGATTGGAAGAGTTGCAGCGAAATAATCAGTTAGTGATTGAAGCATTGGCATTCATTCGCGGGCGGAGCCTTTCCGAAACCTATTGCATTGTTGATGAAGCACAAAACCTGACGCCTCATGAGATTAAAACGATCATCACCCGCGCTGGCGAAGGCACAAAGATGGTCTTTACCGGAGACATTCAGCAAATAGATT
>CAZOKT010000220.1:0-3687 GCA_964580505.1 uncultured Parabacteroides sp.
TTATATCCCGATCCGGGGAATATTTAAAATATGCCTTGAGTTCATCAATAGAGCCAATCGATACCGTGTTTGTTGTCTGGGCGGAAACCGTGCCAACTAAAGCGAGCCATATCAGGTAGGAAACGGCCAACCTTATGTTTTTCATTCTTTTCATCATATCTGTTCCTTTTAAGATTTTATTGAAATAATTAAATTGAAGGGTGAAGCTGCCCCATGCGGGCGCACAATCAGTAGGTATGCGCATCTTCATCCATTTCTCTCTGGTTGATTCCCTGTAAATCTATCGCACGCCATGCATAGAAGATATAGGCAAGTACGAACGGAATCAAGATAGAAACGAAGCTCATCACCTTCAGGGTGAACGGGCTGGAGCAACTGTTTGCGATGGTCAGTGAAGATTGCAAATCGGCCGTCGAAGGATAATAGGACGTGTTGTTCCTTGCCAGGAAAAAAGTTACAATAAACAAGAGTATCATGTATCCCCCTAAGATAACCATAATGTGAAATGCGTAGAAGGTCAGTCCAACAGGCGGAATAAGATCTTCCGGATGCTCCAAATAACCATAGCCGAAGTAGGGAAAATACTCATCCAATGTGGTACGATGTTGCTGCATGGCAGTTTCGTCGTTAGCTTTTCGTGCCTGTCTGTAATCCGCTAAAGCCTTGATGGCTATTTTCCCGCGCTCTATTTTCTCTTCAGCCGACAAGGCCTGTTCTCCATTCTCCAACGTATAGCTGCCTTCTATCAGTTCTTTTATTCCGGGAACGAAGCCATCCGCATCACGCGTAGCCAACAAAGAAAGCATATCGGGTATCCCCATCTTGAAGTTAAACGCCTCTTTGTCGTCATTATAGGCTTCTTTCTCCGGATTCAGTACACCTACGGCAACCAGACTTGCATTCGTTCCGCCTTCATATAAACCCTCCATTGCAGCTAATTTCATCGGCTGCTTCTGAGCGACCTGATAGGCAGAACCATCCCCCGTCCATAGAATAAGGATGGATGAAACTAACCCGAATAATGTAGCGATTTTGATACTGCGCATGGCGAAATCGACCGCCCTTCTTTTCAACAGATACCAGCAACTTACGCCGATTACAAATGTAGCTCCGGTTACCCAGCCTGAAAGTACGGTATGGAAGAATTTGTTGACGGCTACAGGAGAAACCACTACCGCCCAGAAATCCTGCATCTCATTGCGTACCGTGTCCGGATTGAAGTGCATACCTGCCGGATATTGCATCCATGAGTTTGCTATCAGAATCCAAAGAGCTGAGAGCGTCGCACCTATTATCGTCAGCCATGTGGAAGCCAGATGAAACTGTTTGCTCACCTTTTCCCAGCCGAAATACATCACGGCTATAAATGTAGCTTCCATAAAGAAAGCCACAATCCCCTCGATAGCCAACGGGGCACCAAAAATATCACCGACAAACCAGCTGTAATTCGACCAGTTCGTGCCAAATTCAAATTCGAGAATCAATCCGGTAGCTACCCCGATAGCAAAGTTAATGCCGAAGAGCTTCATCCAGAATTGGGTGGTTGTTTTCCAATATTCCTTGCCTGTCTTTACATACAATGTTTCCATTATGGCTTGGATAATACCTAATCCTAATGTCAGAGGTACGAAAAGCCAGTGGTACATGGCCGTGAGAGCAAACTGGGCTCTTGACCAATCGATTAAAGAAGAGTCGATACTAGCAATCATGGTTTTACTAAATTTAAAGATTAATCTGCTCGCCGGATTAGTTCAGTAGATACATATTCCTGCTTCTCTTCTTCCGAGTTCAGTTTTCCTAAGAAATTCGGGAAAAAGAAGAGCTTCAAGACGAAAAACATAATAAACAGCTTGACCAATATAATCAGCCAAAGGGTCTTCCCTAACCGCATATTACGGAATCCTTCAGTATAAAAACGATATATCCTACTGATGCAAGTGGCCATACTTGAACTAATCCTTCTTAAAAAGTCTGTAGGACAAAGTTATCTATTTTTGTGAGAGAATCTTACTCTTCTCCCCTATTTTTACCTGCAATTTTATCTACTACTACGGCAATCGCTCCATCACCGGTTACATTGCAAGCCGTTCCGAAACTATCCATCGCAATATAGAGTGCTATCATCAGCGCCTGTAATGTCTCGTCGAACCCTAACATACTCTGTAATAGTCCAAGTGCTGCCATGATGGCTCCACCGGGTACTCCAGGTGCGGCGACCATCGTTATCCCAAGCATAAAGATAAACCCGATCATCTTAGGGAATAAGATAGGGGTTGCTGTCATATACATAATCGCTAAGGCGCAGGCTACTATCTTCATTGTACTTCCGGCAAGGTGAATGGTGGCACAGAGCGGTATGACGAATATGGCAATGTCTTTGTGGACTCCGTTCCGTATGGTTTGGGCAAGTGTCACAGGAATGGTAGCTGCCGAGGATTGCGTACCGAGAGCCGTTGCATAGGCAGGCAGCATATTCCGCAACAACCGCCAGGGATTCTTTTTCCCGACCATGCCGGCTATGGCAAACTGAATCAATAACAATAGCAAATTTAATATGAATATGACTACGATTACCTTCAAGAACATAGAGATTATCTCAAAAACATAACCGCAAGCCGTCATATTCAGAAAGATGCCGAAAATATGCAAGGGCAGAAGGGGAATAATAACGACCTCAATAAGCAGGGTTATGATGTCTTTAAAGTCATTGAAGCTCTCTTTTAATGTATTTCCCTTTATGTAGGAGAGTCCCAACCCGACGATAAATGACACTATCAAAGCCGTCATTACATCCATAAGAGGCGGTATGGGTACTTCAAAGTAAGGTGCAAAGCTCACAGAAGCCGACTCATCTACAGGAAAGAGGAAGGTATTTCTGGGCAGAATGTTCGGGAAGATGAAATCGCAACTCGCGTAAGAGAAGATTCCGGAAAAGAGTGTGGAGCCATAAGCCAGCAATCCCGTAATGGCTAATAACCGTCCGGCTCCGCGACCTAATTCGCCAATCGCAGGTGTTACCAATCCCACAATAATAAGCGGAACCGAGAAAGAGAGGAAGTCGGCAAATAAATCGCTGAAGGTAACAAACAGACGTATGACGCTTTCGGGCAGGAATCCGCCCAGCAATATCCCCAGAAGGATGGCAAACAATACTTTTACAAGCAGATTAATCTTTATTTTCTTCATGGTAATGTCGTTTAATTTTATATCCTATGGCTGCCATCAGAATGCTCATCAAGGGACTCACCCAGTTGAATATGCAATAAGGAAGATAGACGAACGTCGGGACATTCAGGACAGTAGCCTGTGTCATACCGCAAGTATTCCACGGTACCAATACGGAAGTAACCGTTACGGCATCTTCGGTGGTACGGCTTAATAAGCGGGACTCATACCCTTTCTTCCGGTAAATATCCTTGAACATATTTCCGGTCAATATGATGGATATGTATTGGTCTGCTGTACAGATATTGAGTGTGATGCCGGAGAATACGGTAGATGCCACCATGCCTACCCTCCGTTTCATGAAGCGGAGGAAGACGGAAGTCAGTGCGTTGAGCATCCCGCTTGCCGTCATGGCACCGCCAAAGCACATCGCACAGATGATGAGCCAGATTGTATCCATCATACCTGCCATGCCACGCGTAGTCACCAAATCGTTCAGAGCTGCGTTGCCGGTCTCTATTT
>CAZOKT010000221.1:0-3629 GCA_964580505.1 uncultured Parabacteroides sp.
GATTATTTTTATCTTTGCAGTATTTAGAGTGCAGTTCGTTTGGACTATATCCTAATTACCTTTATAATAAATTACAGACACAAAATTATTACATTGTCGCAAATAAAAGAAGAGGACGCTATTATGAGGGGTATTAAAAATCTGATATTCGATTTTGGAGGTGTGTTGATTAATATCGACCGCACAGCGTGGCGTACTGCTTTTCAGCAATTAGGCATCGATAGCATTCATAAGAATGCATTAGAGGACTACCAGCAGAAAGAACTGTACAGGCAATTGGAGTCTGGCAATATCTCGACAGCTGCATTTCGGGCAAGTATGCGCCGCCTGACAGAACAATCGTTGACCGACCAACAGATTGATTCTGCGTGGATTGCAATGCTGACCGATATTCCTGCTTACAAATTAGACTGGCTGCTGAAGTTGCGTAAACAATATCACATCATGTTGCTTAGTAATACGAACTGTATCCATTGGCAATGGGCGGTGCAGAATCGGTTTCGCTATAAAGGTCATGAGATGGACGACTTCTTCGACCGTATTTACCTCTCTTACGAATTGCACATGCAGAAACCGGACGAGGAAATCTTCAAATATGTTTTGAACGATTCGATGATTGAAGCCGACGAAACTTTCTTCATTGACGATTCACCCGCCAACTGCAAAGCAGCTGAAGCAATAGGTATCCACACCTATTGCTGTCCGGCAGGTTCAGACTGGACGTTCCTTTTCAAAGAAAACGTGTAAGTTTCCGATTATGCTTGCCATTCAAGGTAATCATCAAAGGTGCAGTTTGCCAGATTTGGGATAACGTGATAGGCTTTCTCTTGCAACTTCTCTGCCGGATTCGTTGTGCTGAGTGCTATGACGCGCATTCCTGCATCATTTCCGGCTTGGATACCTGCAAACGAATCCTCAAACACTAAGCATTCTTCTAGTCTACGTCCCAAATCTCGTGCTGCCAGCAAGTAGCACATCGGATCAGGCTTGCCTTTCATGATGCGGTCGGCTGAAACGATGGTGTCGAACAATCCGTTCATAATCGGTTGTTCTTGAAATGCATGCGTTAATTTAGCATTGTCTGAGCTGGAAACCAATCCTACCTGAACGCCTCGCTCCTTGAGTATCTTGACGAATTCGAATGAACCCGGAATAGCTGGCATAGGCATTGTACGATCAAAGTGGTTGGATTCATCTATAATCTGTTGCTTCTCCTCGTCAGTACGGTCTGAAAAATACTTCTCAATGATTCCAGCCAAAGTCGTCCCCTTGATTAAAGAATTGAAGTGAGGGATTCCTGTATGATGCCGTTTGCCCATTTCATCCCAGAATACATCATACAGTTTCTCTGTATCGACCAAAACACCATCAAAATCGAATAATGCAGCTTTTAGATTCATAAAAGTAAATCTTCATTTATTTGTGGATTAAAAAAATAAGGCAGTTCATCGTTCAAAATAAACTGCCTTTTTACCCCAATAATCGGAAAAGCCGAATTATTTAATATTCGGATTCAACTTGTTCCATTCTGATACCGGAGGAAGAACGCCCATAGCAATTACTTCATCACGCAATTCACACAAATGAGCATAGCTCTTATCCAAAGCTGCCTGTTCTTCAGGAGTTCCGTTCAAAGTAGCGCAGTGGCAACCTTCCTTATCGATGGAAGTTTCCCAAGCCATCATGATGTGGTCATACTTGTCATTAGAAACGTAAGTACCAGCCGGCCAGCGGAATGCCTTTCCTCCCATAGCTGCCGCAATCATTTCTATAGAAACGTACGACGGACTTTGGAATGAAGAACGTCCACGCAATGCAATGATATTTGCACCACCCTTTGTCACTTTCTGCTGGATTTCAGCCCATTGTTCTGCAGTCAGTGCATCTGTACCTATAATATCAGTCAATGGTTTGCCATTTACCTTTGCCGTAGATGCGAATACAGCCATCTGCTCACCGTGTCCACCGTATGTACGGCAGTTTTCAACTGCATCCATAGAGACACCGAAGTGCTTAGCCAATTCGCTACGCAGACGAGTTGAATCCAAACCTGCCAACGTAGTAACCTGTCCCGGTTTCAAACCAGAATATAACAAAGTAATCAGACCTGTAATATCTGCCGGATTGAAGATGATAACGATATGTTTAACATCCGGGCAATAAGCTTTTACGTTCTTTCCGAATTCTTCAGCAATAGCTGCGTTACCTTTCAGTAAATCCTCGCGTGTCATACCTGCTTTACGAGCAGCACCACCTGAATTAACGATATATTTAGCACCAGTCAATGCTTCTTTAATGTCAGAAGTAAAAGTGATATTCACACCTTCAAAACCACAGTGGAATAATTCTTCTGCAACACCTTCCAAACCCGGAGCATACGGGTCGTACAAACAGATGTTAGGAGTCAGGCCCATCATGATTGCAGTCTGAGCCATATTAGAACCGATCATACCGGCAGCACCAACAATGGTAAGCTTTTCATTCGTTACAAATTCCATAATGCTTTTATTTTAAATTGTTTTGTTAAACATAAAAGGAACGAGAATGAAGCCCATTCCTTCCTGTCTCGATTATTTTTCCGCAAAAGTAGCAAATTATTTAGAGCAGATTTCATTTTCCCAAGAAAAGTTTTCATCTTTGGTGTCGAAAAGAAAATTAACAGGATAAAGCAAATGCAAAAAGATAAGTTCCATGCTTGGTTGGAAGCCGCTCGCCCAAAAACATTGCCGGCTTCGATAAGTCCGGTAATAGTAGGTTGTGCATTGGCATTGCGCGATGATGTTTTTCAATGGATACCGGCAATTCTCTGTCTTCTGGTCGCATTGTTTGCCCAAATTGCCAGCAATTTTGCCAATGATTATTTCGATTTCAAAAAAGGTGCCGATGGTGTTGACCGTTTAGGTCCGGAAAGAGCAGTAGCGCAAGGCTGGATTACACCAAAAGCTATGTTGCGTGGCACGTTTCTGACGTTAGGCTTGGCGTGCTTTTGTGGATGCGGATTACTTTTCTTTGCGGGTTGGGAACTGATTCTGGTCGGCTTGGCCATTGGGATTTGTGTACTGGCTTATTCTGCCGGTCCTTTTCCACTGGCTTATCACGGGTTAGGAGATGTATGCGTACTCTTGTTCTATGGGATTATTCCGGTTTGTTTTACCTATTATGTACAAGCACTAACCTTCTCGTTGTTAGCTTTGATTCTTTCGGTAGCTATCGGATTATTATCCATTAATATTCTTGTAGTGAATAATTATCGGGATTATCGGCAGGATGAAGCAGCAAACAAACGAACTACAATTGTATTGTTCGGGCGACGTTTCGGTCGGGTGATCTATCTGCTGAATGGCGTTGTCGCCCTATTGCTTGTTTGCCCATTGCTGGTTCAAGTTGATCTTTGGATGCAATGTTTATTTGCGCTTTATTTTGTTCTCTTTATCGCCACTTGGCAAGAGATGAAACGAAATGAAGGTCGTGCTTTGAACCGAACATTAGGGCGTACGGCTCGGAATGTTTTCCTTTTTGCTCTTCTGATAACTCTCCTTTTAATAATCTAACGAGAGTTCAATATAAGCAGAGCGTGAACCGTCTGACCTAAGTGCCTCAAAGGTACAACCTAAATGCCTCAGAGGTGT
>CAZOKT010000222.1:0-3617 GCA_964580505.1 uncultured Parabacteroides sp.
CTAGTTGCGTAAATATTTCGGAGCCCATCGGTCAATAATGATCGGTGGGCTCCAAGTTTTTAGGCATTCTTCCACAACTCGGTAAGATTTACAGTGCTGCTTTGTGGTTGTTTTTGCTTTGGGAGCAAATCAACCTGCACCAAAACAGGAAAATTGGAAGCAACGCCAGTAAAGATACACGCTCCTTGTGGCAGGACAGAGATCATTTCATATGAGGTATTATCAATGAATGCCACAGCTTTACCGATAGCATGTATATCCTCATTGTTAACCAATCGATGAATGAAATAGTTATGCAATTGAGAAATAATGGTTTCCGAGATGTCAGATGGACGCTGGCTTGATATGGTTAAAAACGTTCCAAACTTTCGCCCTTCTTTGATGATTTCTTCAAAAGTTTCTAAGCGGTAATCTTTCCATGTTTGACTTTCTCGCTCCGATGTTGTGGACAAGACATTATGCGCTTCATCAATGATAATATGTAAACTACTACCATTGAAGTTCAGCCGTTGACGTTCATAGAAATACTTGCAAATAATTAGGGGAACAATCTTTTTGAATTCCACATTAACATCAACCAAAGAATATATTGCCAGCCAATCAGTGGGAGGATTGTCACATATTTTGAAAAGACGCTTTACTCGTTTTACTCGATTTTCAAATCTTGAGATAAGTGGACCAACGTGCTCCTCATTGATATATTGCGAGCACAAAGAATCTAGGTATTTATACCGTAAAGCGTACTCAAATGTCAAATATTCATCTTCACTTTTATAATTACCAGGAAAAACCACTGAATCCAAAATAACAGACACAAATTGCTGTTCGTAATCATCAGAAGTATTTCCCCAGTGATCACCAGCATCATCTGTACGGAAAAATTTGGGGCCCTGTCCGCGAAGCTGAATACTGTTTAAAATTTTAATCCCAGGTTCGGCATCAACAAATAGCAATGCCAGAATATTCTTAAGTCCTGTCAATTGCCGCAAAAACATTTGAGGGTCATCATAATATCGGAGAAGCAGATTTTTTAACATTCCGCGAATATATGCCATAAGATTATCTGTCTCGCGCAACCGACGGTATAGATCAATGCTCTTGCTTAGGAAAGGCTTTTGCGTTTTCTCTGTTGCCTCACATATTATTGACCAGAGTTCAACATCTTCCAAGAAAGATTGATGAATAGGGATTGAATCTCCTGTATCAACTCTTGTTGATAGTCGATATACCCGCTTGCTGTCATCGAAGGCTTGGGTGTACTCTCCATTAAAATCGATAAGAAGAAATCTACTTTTAGCAAATCCGGGCATTCCTTTAAAACGTTGAAAGCACTCAGTGTATATTTTGGCTAACGTATTTGATTTACCACTTCCGGTATTCCCGAATATTCCTATATGACTGGCGAAGAGCGAATTTGCCGAGATAAAAAGTTTTTCTTCTTTGTAATCGTTAATAGAGCCAATGCACACAGAAGTAGTTAAATCAGAGCTAAACTCAAAAATCTTTTGTACTTCTGTATCAGCAAGCATATATGCGTCCGAGAAAACCAGCGGAATGTCAATTAAGCCTCTCTGGAAACGCCCGTCATTCAGCACACCCATAATGCTTACTTCGATAATGCGATCAATGGTTTCGCTTTCTTTTGAAAAGCGGGGTTGGCAGTTATTCTCACCTGTAGACTTATTCTCTTGAATGTATTCTCCTTCTATACGGCCAATGATATTGCTGAATCCTTTTGGAATCTTTACAAAACCACCGACAGACACATTTTTAATAACGTGTCCTTGATATACCAAAATATTGCTGTTTTTGTTTTCAAAAACACGTATACGAAGTTTTTGACCGCGTACTTCAATCACTTGTCCGATTTTATAAAAATCGTTCATACCAATTCACCTCTTTCTTTTAGGAATGGATATGCGACAAAATCTGATTGAAATAGTTCAAAGACAGGTTTTCTCCATCAAGTGTAATATAAGTAATGTTATTATTTTTCACTTCACCGAATAGCTTTTGGAAATCCTCAATTGCGGTGGCCTGATATACAAAAATGAGTATTTTCAAGGATGGGTTAACCATGGAGCGTTTTACTAAATCTAGGATATGCTCATCCCTAAAAGAAAAACCATTGACCACCAGAAGTGAGTTCTCCTTCTCTAATTCATTAGAGAAAATACGTAAAAGCTCATAGTAATTCTTGTTCAACAGCGTGTCACTAAATTTTTCCTTGGTTGGATTCACAATTAGAAAAGCCATTTTGTACGCATGAATGAATTTGCCGTAGTCATCTTCTTTAGCAAGCAATGTGTCGAAAATACTGCTTGCAAATAAAGATTGAATTTGCTTATTAGCTTCATCTGGCCGATTCGCTGTGAAATGTGCATCAATAGTTGACACCATAGTAGTATCGAACCACGTTGAATAAGTATTTGTAAAGTACCCTATTTTATCGCGATACTGCCGATATATAATACCGCCCCAGAAAATGTCTTGGCCCCAAGTAACAGATCCGTGTAATTTCAAAAGATTCACCGAAGGAATTTCTGCTTTCCTATTGGAGAATATGGCTTGTCTGTAATATGTTTTCGAATAATTATCAGTGGAAAAACGAGGCTCGATTCTCCCCTCAAAACCATCATTGCATATGCAATTTGAATGGTCAAAAATCAGCTCGATTATTGGATCATAATTGGTTGTAAAAATGCTAAACTGCCTATCTAACGCCGGATTGCCTCTTTCAGAAAAAATTCGGTATACAATATCTCCGAAATTTTTATATGGATCAAATGAGGAATCATATGTCGATATCTTAGAAATCGGTTCAATACATCTAACGAAAAACGCCCAATACAAAAAAGCGGATAATATCGTAACTTTTTTCCTTTCATCCTCATTTTTCGCTTGGTATTTTTGCAGCGCTTCAAAAATCACTTCGTTATTGCTCAAAGTGCCTAACAGATTTGCTGAAAAGCCAGCACCAAGTAAAAAGCTTACCCTACAGCCAGAAAACAAATTCTTAAGTATGGATTTTGTATCCTCTGAAACTACGGCCTTTCCTGCATCTACAGGTATTTTAATTATTTTATCCATATTTCCCTCGTTTTTAAATCTGTAAATATGAACCGATATTATAAACGGTCAATGTTCTTTACCAGGTGAGTAAGAGCTGGTCATCAACCTTTTTATCTTTCATTTCCTTTCCGTTGTTTTGCAACCGATCAATCATAGATGTTCCGCAATTTATAAGTAATTTTCGCTCAAATAATCCAGCAGGCGGAATTACCGAAATATCCTTTTTCTTTGAATCTCGCATTCCGTTAATTGATAGCATTACTTTTGCACCACGTGCCTTACATTCTGCAATCATTTTCCAGAGCGTAGTAATATCAAAGTCTTGTGCACCGTATATGATGCTCTGTGAATGCGTATATGGAGGATCACAGTATACAACATCTCCTTCCTTGGGCCGCTTCATGGATTCAGTATAACTCTCACAAGTGAATGACACCTTTTGTAATAGGATATGCCATTGAGTAATGCGCTTTTCAAACACTTCCGGGCTAATTGGTTTATGTGGACCTCGTGGTGTGCTCATATATCCATCAGCTTTTCGAAAT
>CAZOKT010000223.1:0-3590 GCA_964580505.1 uncultured Parabacteroides sp.
TGCATCGAAAGAGCCAACTGATGTAAATGTGCCGCATCAATCCAGCCTTTTCGATAAGCTATTTCCTCCAAACAAGCCACTTTCAGGCCTTGTCGCTTTTCAATCACCTCGATAAAAGTAGAGGCCTCTGATAGCGAATCGTGCGTCCCAGTATCCAACCAAGCGAAACCGCGTCCCAATAATTGCACTTTCAATTCTTCTCTCCGCAGAAATTCCTGATTGACACTGGTTATTTCTAATTCCCCTCGTGCAGAAGGACGTATTTGTTTAGCTATTTCTACTACTTTATTCGGATAGAAATAAAGGCCTACCACTGCATAATTAGACTTTGGTTCTGCAGGTTTTTCCTCTATGCTAACCACATTATCCTCCTTATCAAATGCAACCACACCATAACGTTCTGGGTCATTTACATAATATCCGAAAATGGTGGCTTTTCCTTTTTCTGCTATTGAAGCCGCTTGGCGTAACATTTTGGTAAAGCTCTGTCCATAAAATATATTGTCGCCTAATATCAAACACACCGAATCATTTCCTATAAAATCCTCCCCAATAATAAAAGCCTGAGCCAATCCGTCAGGAAAAGGTTGCTCTGCATAGGCAAAATGCACACCATAATCGCTTCCATCTCCCAGCAGACGTTTAAATCCAAGTAAATCCTGTGGCGTAGAAATAATCAATATGTCCCGTATGTCCGCCAGCATCAATACCGATATAGGATAATAAACCATCGGCTTATCATAAATCGGAAGCAATTGCTTGGATACGCCCTTTGTTATTGGATACAAGCGAGCTCCCGAACCTCCTGCCAATACAATACCTTTCATCAGCTTTTCACCTTTATTATTTATGCCTATAATTCAATTCCCTTATGCCTATAAATCCCTTTCATTTATAATGATAATTTTTTGAATAAATAGGTATCAATGTATCACACATTCTTTATTTATCGGAATCTTCTCAATCCGACGCTGATGCCTTCCGCCCTCATAAGGGGTATTCAAGAAAGCATCTAAAGCCTTGACAGCCTCTTCTTTGGAAATAAAACGCCCTGGCATGACCAATACATTCGCATCATTATGCGCACGTGCCAATGCTGCAATTTCTTTCATCCAGCACAAGGCGGCACGTATTCCCTGATGTTTATTCAGTGTCATGCCAATGCCGTTACCCGAACCGCAAATAGCAATACCCGGATAGACTTCACCTGCCTCTACGGCCAAAGCCAACGGATGGGAAAAGTCAGGATAATCACAGCTATCCGTTGAATATGTACCAAAATCTTTGCACGAATAACCACGTTCAGCTAATGTGCATTTGAGAAACTCTTTCAACTCAAAGCCGGCATGATCACTGCATAAACCTATCGTTTTCATATTATTCAGTCAATAATTCCTTTACTTGTTTGTAAACATTCTCCCCTGTAAAGCCGAACTTTTCGTCCAATACTTTATATGGAGCCGAATATCCGAAAGAATCCATTCCCCAAACTTTTCCATTGAAACCTACGATATTCTCCATATTTACGGAAAGACCTGCAGTTAAACCAAATACTTTACTTCCCGGCCTAATAATCGAGGCTTGATAATCTTTGCTCTGTGCACGGAACAATCCTTCGGATGGTATCGAAACAATACGCACCTTAATCCCTTCGGCACGAAGCAATGTTGCTCCATCCACCAACGTAGCCACTTCAGAACCCGAAGCCACTAATGTCACGTCTGAATTCTCATCCTCATTCAAGATATAAGCACCTTTTTCAGAAGCCAAAGCATCTCGATAAGTATGATTAGGCAAGTCATTCACATTTTGGCGGGAGAAAATCAAACCTGTCGGAGAATACATATTCTCCATTGCCATCTTCCATGCAACGGTTACCTCTGCACCATCAGCCGGACGAAGCACTAACATTGAATTCTTTCCTTTATGATTCTTAATCTTTTCCAACAAACGAACTTGGGCTTCCTGCTCAACCGGCTGATGTGTTGGCCCATCTTCTCCTACACGAAAAGCGTCATGCGTCCAGATAAACTTAACAGGCAACTCCATCAAAGCCGCCATACGCAATGCTGGCTTCATATAATCTGAGAAAACAAAAAATGTTCCACAAGCAGCTAACACACCGCCATGCAATGACATCCCAATGCAAATGCAAGCCATTGTCAACTCGGCCACACCTGCCTGAAAGAATGCTCCGGTAAAATCTCCCCTTTTGAAAGCATGCGTCTTCTTCAAGAAACCATCCGTCTTATCCGAATTACACAAGTCGGCCGAAGCACAAATCATATTTTCCACCTTTTCGCCTAAGATACCTAAAACCTTTGCCGAAGCAGCACGAGTAGGTTGATTAGGCTTTTGTTCGATAGAAGACCAATCAATTGTGGGAACCTTTCCTGCAAACCAATCTTCCATCTTTTTAGCCAAATCAGGATGCTTTCCTACCCAAGCAGCTTTTATAGATCTATGTTTATCCATAAGCACATTCAATTCTTTAGTACGCTTCGCATACATTTCAGCCACTTCAGGGAAGATTACAAAAGGCTCATCTGGATTTCCTCCTAAATTCTTGATAGTTGCTTCTATAGAAACGCCAGCAGCTGATAAAGGCTGTCCATGCGTAGATATTTTATTTTCATAACTGCTTTGGTCTGCACCTAAGGCCCCTTTAGCCATTATTGTCTTACCTATAATCAAGGTCGGTTTATTTTTTTCAGCTTTTGCTTCGGTCAATGCTCGACGAATTTCTTCCACATTATTCCCATCGATGCTGATAACCTTCCAGCCCCAAGCTTCATATTTCATAGCGATATTTTCATCATCCACTTCATCTACCATCGTAGAGAGCTGAACATTATTTGCATCATAGAACATAATTAAATTATCCAAACCCAATGTTCCTGCAACACGTCCTGCTCCTTGAGAAATCTCTTCCTGAATACCACCATCAGATATATATGCATAAATTGTCTGTGGCATAACCTCTTCTCCCAAACGAGTAGCCAAGAATTTAGCAGCAATAGCCGCACCCACGGCATAAGTATGTCCTTGCCCTAACGGACCGGATGTATTCTCTACGCCACGCATGAAGTCAACCTCCGGATGTCCGGGAGTAACACTTTTCCACTGGCGAAAATCTTTCAATTCATCAATTGTATATCTGCCGACCATTGCCAAGACAGCATATAACATAGGAGACATGTGACCTGGATCCAAGAAAAAACGGTCGCGACCTTCCCACATCGGATTTTTCGGATCATATACTAAGAACTCCGAGAATAACACGTTTACAAAGTCCGCGCCCCCCATTGCTCCACCCGGATGTCCGGATTTTGCCTTCTCAACCATTGACACAGCCAAGATTCGAATATTATCGGCTGCACGGTTCATCAATTTAATGTCGTTCATATCTCTACTTTATTCGTTATTTTGAGCACAAAAGTATATATAACTTCTTAAGCAAACAAATTTGTGGGGCTTAACTTGCTCTTTAGATAATTTTTTTCAAGAATCCTTATAAAAAGAAAGAGATAATTGTTCTTCGAGGAACCAATTATCTCTTTCTTTGTGTTTTTAACAAAATATCTTAAACT
>CAZOKT010000224.1:0-3533 GCA_964580505.1 uncultured Parabacteroides sp.
GATAATTGATGACGAATGTAGTTATAAATGATTATCTTTGTTGCTGACAAAATACAGGTCATTTATCTGAACCATGAAATGAATAAGAAAGAGATTTTATTTTGGGTAACTATTTCCCTGCTTATATTTTACTTTTTCTTGGTTTTCGGCGTATTCTTATTTCAGCACCAAGAAGAAGGACAACTTTTTATTCCAACTTGGCAAAATTTGTTAGAGCAAATCGGACAAGCGGGTGGATGCAGTGCTATTGCCGGACAGTTTATTATCCAATATTACAGATTACCTATGCTTGCCGTTGCCATTCATACTCTTTTATTACTGGGTATCGGCTTTTCGGTTTACAAATTATTGCAAGGTATCAAAGATAAGGGCTATCATCTGTTACTTGCTCTATTCCCGATACTGATTTTGCTAAAGATGAGTATACGCGGAAACTATCTGGTAGATGGAACCGTTGCTTTATTCGTAATGATGTGGGCACTATTACCTCTGCTCCGACTAAGACGGGGGAAGACAATTGCTTTATATGGTGTGCTATCTACATTGATTCTATTCTACTTGACCGGACTGCTTGCCATTTGCCATACCGTTATTTATGTGTTTATGGCTGCTATGCTTTATCCGAAGAATAGCCAGCGTATGCATGCATTATGGTGCCTGATTCCGGCAACTTTATTCTACATTTTCAGTAGGCAGTTGCATATTCCAGTTTCTCTTTCGGAAGGATTTCAACCAGAGGAATATTTGGAGATTCAATTACAACCGCATTTCTATATCTATTATGTATGGATTCTTTTTTCGGTATTGCTGCTCGGCATAATGGCTATTGCGTACTTGTTTTCTCATATAAACAAAGAAAGCCGCTGGAAAGATATGGGATTGAATATTATCATTCTATTAAGTGTAATAGCTTTCGGGAAATATTGCATGCCTGACAAATGGGACATACAAAATAGGATGGTAAACGAGCTCGCTTATTTAGCACGCGAACGACAATGGGATACGATTATCAATCGTTACAAAGGGAAGGAGATTCATGATTATATCAGTCTGAATTACCTCAATATGGCATTGGCACAGAAAGGACAACTGGCCGAATCCATGTTCGCTTTCGACCAACGCGGAACCAAAAGCTTGGTATCTCCGTGGAATCAAAGCTTGTTTATGACAAAGATGTTATGTGATGTACACTTTTGCATTGGTGATTTGGGCATGGCCGAGAGCTATGCAATGGATGGTATGACGCAATCCAAACGCAAAGGAAGCGCACGAATGTTGCAACGTCTGATACAGATTAATTTGCTCCGAGGTGAGACAGAAGTGGCACGTAAATACTTGAATATATTGAAAGATATGCCCTTCTATCGAGATTGGGCAGAACAACAACAGAGTTATTTAAAGAATCCGGGAAAGATGCAATCCGACCCTGAACTAAAAGGGAAGTTCATGCCACAACAAAGCATGGACAAACTATTCTCTTTAATGACAACCGATTCCCTATGGTCTGTTCATCCGCCTAAAAGCATCGGATGGGAATACCTCGGTTGCTACTATTTATTGGACAAGAATTTAGAAAAATTCTACTCTTTTGCTATCTCTTCCGGCGAAAATGAGCTTCCCCGTCATTTTCAAGAGGCATGGCTGATGCAGGAAAAGCAACAAGATAATCTTGCTTACAAACCACATATCCGTCAGGAAATAGAGAACAACTATCAGAAATTCAAGCAATTGCTAAAGATACATTCACAAAACGAAGTCAACATGCAAACCATCTATCGCGAATTTGGCAATACATATTGGTTTTATTATTATTTCAAACTATTTAAAAATCAAACATCCGAGCCATGAATCATTTATCCATACTATTTATAATCAGCCTTTTTTTATTAGTATCATGTCAGACAAATATACCCAAAGATGTCGAGGAGGGCGACATTGAATTATTTCCAGATTATCAGGAAGTAACCATTCCTGTTAATATCGCCCCTTTGAATTTCCGGATTCCCTATGAACAAAAGCAAGGGATAACTCGATTAAAAACTATCCATAAAGAACTCTTCGTTTCTGCTAAAGATGGCGCATTTCTTTTTCCAATCAAAGAATGGAAAGCCTTACTACAAGATGCACAAGGAGGGAAGATTGATGTTTCGGTCTACTTTAAAGATGGTTCAAATAAATGGAAAATAAAGGAATTTCCCATTTATGTATCCTCGGATTCCATCGATAGCTATCTGAGTTACCGCCGAATATTTCCGGGCTATCGTATGTGGCATGAAATGGGCATTTATCAACGTAATATTGAGAACTTTATCGAAAAAGCAATCCTCACTAATAAGGTTACCAACAATAGTTGTATGAACTGCCACTCTTTTTGTAACCAACAAGGAGAGAAAATGCTTTTCCATCAGCGCAGTCATTTTGGAGGGACTTATTTGATAGATTCTCAGCAAGTTGAAAAAATCAACTGGATGCCAAACGAAGAAAACCAATCATTGGTTTATCCTTATTGGCATCCTTCAGGACAATATATAGCTTTCTCAACCAATGAAACTCATCAAGACTTCCACTTTTCTTCCACGAATCGTATTGAAGTATATGATGAAAAATCAGATATTGTCATTTATGACGTAAAGAAACAGCAATTTTTTTCTTCGCCTTTATTATATTCCACGAAACACTTTGAAACTTTTCCAACGTTTACACCAGATGGTAAACAGCTCATTTTCTGTTCAGCAGATTCCGTAAAAATGCCAAAGTCTTATCAAGAGGTAAAATATAATTTATTGCGTATTGCTTTCGATCCTGTTAATGGAACATTAGGTGAAGCGATTGACACCTTATATAATGCACATACAGGTGGCAGGAGTGCAAAATTTCCGCGTGTATCACCAGATGGGAAATGGCTGCTATACACTCTTTCTGATTACGGCAATTTCTCTATCTGGCACAGAGATGCAGATTTATATTTGCTGGATTTGGAAACTCTAAAGACGGACTCATTGCCAGAAGTAAACAGTCCTGATGTAGAGAGTTATCACTCATGGAGTAGCAATAGCCGCTGGTTTGTATTTGCCAGTCGCCGCCTGGATGGTCTATTTACCCGCCCGTTTATTGCATATATAGACAAGGATGGAAAATGTGGGAAGCCTTTTTTGCTACCACAAAAGTCTCCCTCTTATTATGACCATTCACTCTTTTCATTCAATATTCCGGAGTTTTCACAGACACCAACAGTAGTGTCCGAAAGCAATCTATTGAAAGCGGCGAAAGAGAAAGGGACTATTATCAATAATCCATTACGACATCCATAGAAAATGAACAGGTGGCATATCCCTATAACCTTCTGCCAACCGACAATAGCTGTACGTTCTCTGTTATATTTTAAGAAATAGTTTGAAAATATCCTTTGGGTAGGAGTAGTAAATTAGGTGAAAATTACAAAAGAAAATGAAATAATGAATCCGCCTGTATCTTCCATTTGAATTCTATTATAAAGATAGAAATTATTTCTTACTTTCCCAATTTTTCTTCTC
>CAZOKT010000225.1:0-3508 GCA_964580505.1 uncultured Parabacteroides sp.
GGATGGGACAATGAATATCTCTTGAAAATCCTGAAGAATTAGATGCGTTTGCCCTAAAAAGAAACATTGAATTTTCTATTATAGAAAGAACGATGGGACACAAATCCAGAGAAATTTATGTCCCTATCGAAGTACGATACATTTCTTGATTTATCAGAACATTCCTCCTGGCGGAGGCCCCATTCTTTCGTCACCTCTTGGTCCACGCGGACGGTCTCTATTGGGTTCTCCACTTCCACTGCCTTTAAAGATGTTGAAACGGTAGATAAAATGGAACATGAAATAACTGCTCAGCGTGTTATATTCGGAGTCTTTGATACTGCTTGCTGTAACGGTACGGGAGATGTTGCTGCGCTGCTGGAGGATATCGTATATCTTGAATCGCAGTGTGCCCTGATTATTCTTGAGGAAAGATTTGGAAACAGAAGCATTCCAGAGGATTTCTTTCTGTTCGTATCCGGCAGCATAGCCCGAGTTGGCTGACCAACTGATGTCACTTTCGATTTTGAAGTTAAGAGGTAAATAGATGGTTGTCGAACCACCCACGCCGTAGTTGAACGTGTTCAAATCTTGCTGTCCCTGTAGAGAATTTTGTGTGGACGAGTAGCGGAAGTTACCATTCAACCCGATATCCAAGTAATCTGAACGAAAATCAATGCCCGCGCGTTCGTTTGCATTGAGGGTTTTGCTTTGGTTCTTTTCACCATTGATGAAGCTGTTGGTGTTCCCAAAAGAGACCATACTGTTGGTGTTGAAAGAAAACTTCCTATTGCGTAAAGGCATATTGATCATCAATCGTCCATTTAGGCTGTAATTTCCATTTACATTTTCGTAAGTCGTACTTCGTCCACCCGTAGTCCCATCGAAGACAGTGCGGCTTACGATGTCGTTTAGTGTATAACTTCCGTTGAGAGACGCTATCAATGCCCGTTGTTGTTCTGGCTTGAACTGGCTGAAGTCAATACGCATACTGTTGGTATATGTAGGCTTCAGATCCGGATTACCGGTGATGATATTCAGCGGGTCAGAATTATCCACTACCGGTTGGAGTTGTGTCATACTCGGTTGGCTGGTACGCCCGTCATAATAGATGCGGAGGTTCGTCTGCTTATTGAACCGGTAATTGAAACGAACCATTGGAGAAACGTTCACAACACTGCGGCTCAATTTAGACAAGACCGTATCGCCAATAAAGTTCTCACTGCGCGAATAAGATGGGTCAAGATTGATACCGATGGTATAATTGAATTTCTCCCGTTGAGATCTGAAGCTAATGCTGGCTCGCTGATTGATGTAGTAGTTTCGATAGTTACGACTGTATGTCGTGTCTAATACGCTATATTCGCCGGTTGTTGCATCTTGCGTGTAAGCATTCTTCAGCGATTCTTGCTTCTGTTGTGAGAAACTGTAAGTAGCTTGCAAGAAATTGTTGTTTCCCAACGGCTCTACCCACGAAATATATGCGCGGTAATTGTAGCTTTTGTTATCATAACGGATACGCTGGTCAATAAGTTCTGTACTGTTTTCTTGCAGATATTCTGTATTTGAATAATTGATTTCATTGTTGTATGAATCACTGATACCTCCTGAGAATGAGAAGCTCAATACACGTCCTTTACTATTCAGTTTTCTGCTGAATTCTAAACGCGCACTTATGTCATAGCCTGCTCCGTCGGAGACAACATCCGAATTGCTTCGGTTCAAAGTATCTTGGTCTACACGTGTCATTGTCTCTTGTATCTGCGAGGAATAACTGTTGCTATATCCGAAATCAGGGGTGAAGTAAATCTGTGTCAGCGTATCCGGTTTCCAATCCAAACGGAAATTTACGCTGACGTTATCGCTTCGTGTGTTGGATAATACCTGATTGCTGGAGTAAGAGATACTATCGCCCGTCAGGAAGGTCTGTTCTTCACTTTTGCTCTCTGCTTCGTTGTCTGAATGCGAATAACGGACATTTCCGCCCCATGTTAAATTCGAACTAAAGTCTTTGCTGAAGTTGAATCCTCCGTTACCGGAAGAGGTAATGCCTGTGCCACCACTTCCTCCTCTCAATCCTCCTCGCATACCGGAGAACATCGACGATGCCAAATCCGAAAAACCCATGTTGTTGGTATTATTTGCTCCGCCCATGAATGTGTATTGGTCGTTATTATAGAAGCGGTTTATCATTGCATTTGCTTCATAACGATCTTTGCTTCCATATCCGGCGTAAGCGTTTCCGAACCAACCTTGTTTCATTCCCGGTTTGACCGTCAGATTCAATACGGTTTCCTCTTCGCCATCATCAAATCCCGTCATTTGAGCCATATCGCTTTTCTTGTCTAATACTTGCACTTTGTCAATCATCTTGGCCGGCAGATTCTTAGAGGCTATTTTAGGGTCATCAGAAAAGAACTCTTTGCCGTCTACCATAATCTTGGAGATTTCTTTACCGTTTACCGTAACGTTTCCGTCATCATCTACCTCGACACCCGGCATTTTCTTCAGCAAATCTTCTAATACGGAACCTTCTGCTACTTTGAATGAATCGGCATTGTATTCGGTCGTGTCATTACGAACAACAACTTCCGGGGCTTTCCCGGTGATAACAGCTGTCTGCAATCGCAAACCTTCATCCATTTCCAATGTCCCTATTTTTACGGGGTTATTCTTTCCGTCAATATTAACCTGTTGGAAAATTGGGTCAAAACCGATGTAGGTAACGTTCAAAAGGTAAGAACCGTTTCGTACATTCTTCAAAGTAAAAGAACCGTCCTTATTACTTGCCATACCGCGCACCAAGCTACTGTCTTTTACATTCAGTAAACGGACACTGGCTTGTTCGATAGGCAGACGAGATTCTTTTTCTATCACTTTGCCTGTAACATCTACACCTCGTTGCTGAGCAAAAATAGGATTTGCTATAAGCATCAACACAAACAGGAGTCTCATCATCGTCTTCATCTGCAAAAAGTCTATTGTTATTAAGTTAGATAGACTTTTAATCCGAATTAATGTTTAAATCTTATAGCGGTGATTTTTTAATTATTAACGATTCGTGTTCTACTTGGCAAAGTTCATAAAAAGTGGGAACATGTCGGAATGCGCTTAAACTTTTATGAGAATATCCTATGGGGGAAGTAATAAATTATACAAAAATAAACACAGAAAACAAAATAACAGATAGCCCTGAATCTTCCATTTGAATTCTATTGTAAATATACCTATTATTTCAGACTTTTTCAATTTTTCTTCTCGAATTCTCAAATTTCTTGATATAAATCAACTAAAATTATGATTTTGGAGGTGCAAAAAAGTTGATACAGTACGTAGTTGTCGATTCATACAGTACCTAAGAGTCGGTTCATACAGTACGTAACGACCGGTTGGTACTGTATCAATTGTCGGGTTGGTACAGTACGAATTTCCGCATTCATCGTACACCTAATTAAGGCTTGTTACATAAAATATCTTTCCTTAAAACGTCAAATCCACTTCTATTTGTGTATTATTCGGGATATAGACG
>CAZOKT010000226.1:0-3506 GCA_964580505.1 uncultured Parabacteroides sp.
TTTTAATCGGCTTTAAATATGAACAAAGAGAAACAGCTGTTGCGCCAAGAAATTGCACGGCAGAAACGAAAATATCCGACAGAGACACTTGACGCATGGTCGGAGCAAATCATGGACAAGTTGGAAAAGACTGCGCAATTCCAGCAAGCGAATACGATTGCCTGTTATCACGCGCTGCCCGGAGAAGTACAAACACTTCCCTTGATAGAAAAATGGTACAAGAAAAAACAGATTGCACTGCCGGTAGTACGGGGTGATGATTTGCTATTGTTGCCTTATGCGGGCAGAGAATCGGTGCAAATCGGAGCATTCGGCATTTGGGAACCGCGTGTTACGGCAGAAAGCCCATCATCCATTGAACAAGATATTGATTTGATTATCGTTCCGGGTGTAGCGTTTGACCGACAAATGAACCGTTTAGGACGCGGAAAAGGCTTTTATGACCGCTTGTTATCTACCCTGAGCGTACCCACAATAGGCATTTGTTATGCTTTCCAACTATTAGACGAGCTACCCATCGAACCCTTTGATCACAAAATAGACCTGATCATCACTGAGCAAGGTATCATCGGATGACCAGATCGAAAAGGAAAGCCGAACCAATTTCTTTATTAATAGCCTCTTTTAACCTATCCTTGCTGAACAGCAACTCACTCCGCAACACAGCCGAAGTCATATACACATACAAGACACGGTTGCGCACATAGAGATTGCGCGTATATTGTAATACCATCGGTCCGAGTACCTGCTTCCAAATACGTTGAATACGAGCATCCATTATCTTTTCGTAAAGTTCCGTATTATCCTCGAAGTAATCCCGCAGAATTTCGCCAAGTGATTGTGCATTAGTTCGCCTCATTTTCCAAACATTTAATTAAGTGTTATCCCTCCTTTTTCCACTTCAAACAAAGCATAATCATTGCCTGTTGTATCCAAAATTTCATCTAGATAATTCCGATTCGTATCTGTGATAAATATTTGTCCGAACTGTTTGCTGCCCACCAAACGGATGATTTGCGCCACACGTTGAGCATCCAATTTATCGAAAATATCATCCAACAATAAAATGGGAGTCGTAACGCCTTGTTGCGTCAAGAAAGAAAATTGCGCCAGCTTCAAAGCAATCAGGTAGGTTTTACGCTGACCTTGCGAGCCTATACGACGAATCAATGCCTCATCCAAAATCATCTCCAAATCATCTTTATGAATGCCAGCAGAGGTATAGCCCAATATAAAATCGCGCTCACGATTCGCCTTCAATTTCTCTTCCAAAGACTTCTTTTCCAATTGAGAAACATATTTCAAGCCTATCTGTTCAACCGAATTGCAGATTTGCTGATAATAATGGTTAAATATCGGAATCAGCTTTTCTACCGTCTGCTTTCTTTTCGCATAAATAATCTCACCATACATCACCATTTGCATCTCCAGCACATCGAATAACGAGAAATCCCGATTCTCTTCTTTCAAGAGCACATTCCGCTGCAAGAGCGCTTTATTATATTGTATCAATGCATGCAAGTAGTTCTTGTCTTGCTGGGAAATAATCATATCCAGAAACTTCCGTCGCCCTTCGCTTCCTTCCTGAATCAAATCTGAATCTGCAGGTGAAATCATCACCAAAGGGAGTAGTCCGATATGTTCCGAAAGTTTTCCATACTCTTTCTTGTTCCGCTTGAATTGCTTGCGTTGCCTACGACGAATCGCACAAAACAACTCCTCTTCTCTCCCGTCATAATCATACACGCCCTGCAATATACTCATCTCCTCTCCATTTCGGATAATCTGATTATCCGGTGTATTCATATGACTTTTACAAAAAGAGAGATAATAAATCGCATCCATGAAATTGGTTTTTCCCATCCCATTATTGCCAAAAAAGCAATTTATCTTCGGAGAAAAATCCACTTCCGCATGGACAATATTTTTATAATTAAGAACAGAAAGCTTTTTTAGTATCATGCATAAATCTCATTATAATCCCACAAAAGTAAAAAATATCCTTCTATGTGCAGATTATTCAGCAAAAAAAACTACTTTTGCGCTTTGAAGTAAATAAGGTATCTTTTAGCAAGAGACAGATTAATAATAACTATAAAGAAATTATGGCTACTAAAGAAAAGGGAACCGTAGAAGTAGAAGAACTTGTTTCGAAATCGGAACTATTTATTGAAAACAATTCAAAGAAAATCATGCTGGGCATAGTCGCTTTAGCTGTTATCGTAGGTGCGTTTTTTGGTTATCGACAGGGCTACCTAATGCCTTTGCAAAAGAAAGCAAATGTCGCTATCTTTAAAGGTGAACAATACTTTGCTAAAGATTCTTTCCAATTGGCATTGAATGGTAACGGCGCCGATTATGAAGGTTTTGAAGCAGTTATAGACCAATATAGGAATACAGCGGCAGGAAATTTAGCAAAAGCGTATGCCGGCATTTGTTATTTCAAATTGGGAGAATATGATAAGGCTTTAGAGAAATTGAAATCGTTCAACGAAAAAGACAACATGATTTCTCCGTCCATCATTGGCCTGATAGGTGATTGCTATGTAAACATGGATAACATAAAAGAGGGTATCACCTATTTCGAAAAAGCTGCAAATGCTGCCAATAATGAAATAATCAGCCCAATTTATCTGAAAAAAGCTGGCTTCGCCTACGAAAATCTGAAACAGTACAACGAAGCCGTAAAAGTTTATACTACAATCAAAGAAAAGTATTTTAACTCAGCAGAAGCAGCCGATATCGATAAATATATCGCACGGGCAGCCGCATTAGCAAAATAGAAGAATAGGAAACGCTCTCCGTTTTCTCTCTTTTCGTTTATGCCTAATATTCGGAACAGACCTAAGCGACAGAGGTAGGGATGTATGCCGTATCTCAACGTGAGTTTCATTTAGTTGTTCGATTAATAAAAGAACTTATGGCTACAGTTTATCAGAATTTATCAGATTATGATTTCAATAGTGTGCCCGATGCATCAGATATGAATATCGGTATTGTGGTAGCAGAATGGAACAAGCACATTACAGAGAAACTATTAGAAGGTGCATGCAATACGTTGGAAAAGCATGGAGTTAAACCGGAAAATATCATCGTCAAACGAGTTCCGGGCAGTTTTGAACTGACTTTTGCGGCAAAAAGACTGGCCGACACAAAGGATATTGATGCCGTTATCGCACTGGGTTGTGTAATAAAAGGAGATACGCCACACTTTGATTACGTATGTTCAGGCGTTACACAAGGTTTCACAGAATTAAACTTAATGTATGATATTCCTTTCATATTTGGATTATTAACGACCGAAAATATGCAACAAGCCGAAGACCGGGCAGGAGGAAAATACGGAAATAAAGGAGACGAAGCTGCTGTTACCACAATAAAAATGATTGATTTTTCTTGCAAGTTACAAAACTAATCCATACCTTTGCAGCGCAATTAAAGAAAAGCAGATGGGCAGTTACCAGAGTGGCCAAATGGGGCTGACTGTAACTCAGCTGGCTTACGCC
>CAZOKT010000227.1:0-3504 GCA_964580505.1 uncultured Parabacteroides sp.
TACGCATCGCTGTCTGATATGCAGACGCTCAAAGCAAAGGTTGCAGCAGCCAAAGTGGAAATGGATAAGCGTATTGCCGAGCAAGCTCGCAGGGATGCGAAGAGAAATGGTCTACAAAATATGAGCAAGGCTGAAATAGATAGGCTTCTTAATAAGTTTCAGACGGAAACGATAGAGGAAGTAGATAGCCGCTTGCGCTCTCATATAGAAAAAATATGGGAATCATTGACCGAAGAAGAAAGGGTTATCGTAACCAAATACACTCAAACGTATTGCTATCTGAATGAGCCTTTGAGAGGAATACCGTATTATGGTTCTCTTATCCCCAATGCCGAACATGTGCATGATTTGCCAATCTTGACGCGAGTATTGGATAAGTTCAGTATGCCGCAAAATACAGTCGTAAGACGCGGGGTGGGTAATTATACGATAAAAGAATTGGGATATGATTTAAGCCAGCTCAAAGCGGGAGATGTATTTATCGATAAAGGTTTCCTTTCAACAGCAGTGCATCGAGAAAAAGGATTTACAATGGAATATAACCTTGTTATCTGCGTGCCGAAAGGTGCAAAGGGCATTTATGCAGAGCCATTTTCGCATTATACCGATCACCTTAAATTCGAGTATAAGAATCCCAAATCATTATGGGACGGAAAGAGCATCGAGGAAATAGGAGATGAAATGGAATGGGTCGGACAAAGAGGCAGCAAATTTAGGGTTATTAAGAAACAAGGGAATACTATTTATTTGGAGATGATAGGACAGCTCCAATAAAAATAAAGTGCAAAGGGATTCACTCCCCTTGCACTTTATAATATCTCTTATAGAATTTCTTAAAGGGCTCGATAGCATCCGATAAAGAATTGCAGGTTCTTGCGTAGCGATTAAATAAAAGAGCTTTCAGAGTTACCGGCACTCCGTCAAACTGCTCAAATAATCCCAATCCAACGCCTACATATTCGTCAAGTATCGAGAAATCAGAATTTTCATTTTTCCCTTTTATCATATCCTGAACCCAATACATCTCATAAAACCAAAGCATAGCTTTATTTTGGTCTTTATCTTCGTTATACGGGTTTTCCTCTTCGCCTTTGTAAAATCGGCAAAAGGGCAAGTAATCTTTCTTTTCCATCGTATATTATTTATTTGACAGTCTCCTTTGATTTAGTTCGTGAAAGAAATCTCCTATCACGTTAAGCATATCGGTCGGCAGCAAATCAAAAGCCTTGTCGCTCATCTCTTCCGGGATGCCCCACATCGCTTCTGCCAGTGAGCCGACAATCGCGCCGATGGTGTCACTGTCGCCTCCCGACGAAATAGCATTACGGATTGCATCTTTAAAGCTATATGAAACGAGGATTGTTTTCAGGCAGAGAGGAACTGTCCCTTGGCAAGTCTCATCGAAGATGCCGGTAGGCCGGACTTCGTGAAAAGAGGGATAATATAGTTCCATTGCGAGCCTGAACTTCCGAAAATCATGTGTCGTTCGCAAAATATAGATGCCATGAGCGACAGCAACCGCGCCCTTGATTCCCTCCGGATGGTCGTGCGAAACAGCAGCTGTCAGTGCCGCCTGTTTCTTGACCTCCTCCAAATCGTCATAATACCAAGCCACAGGAGCGACCCTCATAGCAGCACCATTGCCGAAGCTATTATACGGCTGTGGATTGTCTGACGCTATCCAACGGGCAAATGATGCCCCATATCCACCCATAGGATTAGGGTATTTCCTGCACCACTCCAAAATGCTATCACGGTAGCTTTTGCCGCTAATAATGGCATCCGCGATAGCTATCGTACAGATTGTATCATCCGTAAAGTCGCACTCTTTCGTGAAAAGCTCGAATTTATAGTCAGAAGTATTGTTAAACTCAAATCGCGATCCGACAATATCTCCAATTATTGCTCCTAACATATTATTTGTTTTTAGTTCTGATACTTGACTTCCGCACAAGTTGCCCGATGCGGATAATTACTTTCTTGTTCTCATATTCGCTCTTGCCCCGAATGGCATTGGTGAGCGACTTATATTCAATGCCGACAGCTTCTTTCGGCACTACATCATATATCGCTTTCAAGGAGCTAAAATATAGGTCGGTCATGGTCATATACGGCTCTTTGAAAATCAGATGTACTACTTTTGTTCTCATTATGCAAAAATACCGATTTTCCTGCGTTCTCCCACGCTTTCAATCGAGAAACGAATAATTTATCGGGTGAAGCGGAGAAAACGCAGGAAACAAGAGTTATTTATTAAATTCAATCATCATGCTCTCGTTCGTGGCATCGCTTGCACATGCGATAATCTTCCCATGTCGAGGCATCAACGTCGCAACCACATATCGGGCAAGTATGTTCCTCCATGGCTCTACGAACCATGCCAATATACATTTCGGGCTGTTTCTTCCACCAGGCATTGCCATAAGTGAAATCAAGGCGTGCGACCTCTTCGCCTGTAAGATGATACTGTTTAATCAAATCATGTTTAATCATTCCCGGATTCATTTAATATTTCACAATTTTCGCAACGTAACCATTTGACAGAGCCGTAATCGTCCTCTGAAACAATATCCATGAACTCGGCTTCATCAACGCCTATGAGGGCTTCATCAAAATCAACCGACAAGACATGGAAAGTCTTATTTGTCGGGATATGATAAATGACTGTATCTCTATTCCATCGCTTTTGATTAAATTCCTCTTGTGTCATCGTTTCTCGTTTTTCAGATAATTACTTAATGCTTCTTTGAAAAGCCTTGTGTCTACCTCGATGAGCAGGTCGGCCAAAGCCGCACAGTCTGATACATCATCAACATATTGTTGTACATTTCTCTTGCATTCGTCCGATGCGTCTCCCGGTTCGTCTAAGAGCTTGACGATGTCGTTTGAAAGGCAGACATCATCGTCCGAAAAATAATCAGGTAAATACCGTTCTATGAAGTCCCAATAATCGTATCCCATAGTCATTTCTATTTACATCATGTCATTTACTGATAGTTCGTTGAACTGCAATACATTTTCACCATCATGCTCGGTGAAAGATAACTCATAAAAGCCCATTCCGAAAGAATAGTTTGGAAGCATATCCAACGCTTCCTGTTGAGTAATCTTTCTTGCTCTTGCACCTTTCCATGCCCAGCCATAACGGTAAATACAAGGCTTTCCGCTTCTTACCCATTCTTCGGCTTGCTTTTTCAAATCTTCATTCTTGCTCATAATTATCTTGCTTTATAGTAAATACTCGGTTCGCTTGTCACGTTATAAATATAGCTTCCACAACGCACCAAAAGCGCATTCCTGCCATAATACAGACGCTTCATGCCCGTTATTGAGCCTGTCTTGTGAAAGTTCGGGAAGCGGCTTATCTTGACCGCCTCCCCTCTTTCTACTGATAAATACCTCGTTCTCATAATCCGAAATGCTCATCAAGAAACGCTGTCATCGCTCGGTTCTGTGGCAGCAATGCAGGAATATCCATGCTGTTTGCTTTATAGAGGTCTGTGG
>CAZOKT010000228.1:0-3448 GCA_964580505.1 uncultured Parabacteroides sp.
TGGAGATTATATAGATTTCTCAATGTAAGGGTATAAGATTATTTACTTTTATATTGTTATGTAAAATTATTTTTATATAAATTTTATTTGTGTGTTTTATTAAAGATTTTTCTTGTATTTTTTAATATGATTTGTTATAACTTTTGTATATTAAAATGTCTTTTAATATCATAGTTTTATTTATTATATTGCAAAAGAGGAGCTAAATATGGAAAATCGAGCAGGAGTTTTTATGAATCAACCAAGTGGTTATAAATCTTTTGTACCAAAGAAATTGCCACCCGATCCAATGATTAATATGGATTTAGAAATGCTAAAATTACTTTCTGATGCTGATAGAAAACTTGGACGTCTTGATGGAATTACACATATTTTGCCCAATCCAGAATTATTTGTTGCAATGTATGTACAAAAAGAAGCTGTTTTAAGTTCACAAATCGAAGGGACGCAAGCTTCTTTAACTGATGTCTTGGATATTGCCTCTGATGCAAGCAAGGATACAGAAATCCAAGATGTTGTAAATTATGTTTCTGCCATGAAATATGGATTGAAACGTTTACAAAGTTTCCCTCTTTGTCTTCGTTTGATCCGGGAAATTCATGCCGTATTATTAAAAAATGGAAGGGGTAGCAATCGAAATCCAGGAGAGTTTAGAACATCCCAAAACTGGATTGGCCCAGCTGGATGCGCGTTGTCTAATGCAACTTTTATTCCACCAACTGTTCCAGACATGAATACAGCTTTGAGCGATTTAGAATTATTTTTTTACGCAGAAGATGATATCCCCTCTTTGATAAAAATCGCCTTGATACACGCTCAGTTTGAAAGCATTCATCCTTTCTTAGATGGAAACGGACGTGTGGGACGATTGCTTATAACTTTTTGGCTTTGTTCGGAAAAAATACTTTCACAGCCGCTACTATATTTAAGTTATTATTTTAAGAGTAACCGTATTGAATATTATGATCGACTAATGACCGTCCGAAAGGATGGAGATTGGGAAGGATGGATAAAATTTTTTCTCCGCGGTGTTGCATCTGTCTCTGATGAGGCCACGGAAAGTGCTAAACTTATTATTCAACTAAAAGAAAAGTATTCCCAAGTATTGTCCGAAAAAACCAATAATAATTACATTAGACTTTTAGATCATTTATTTGAAACGCCTTTTATTAGCAAAAATAATGCAGCGGAATTTCTACAAATTTCGTACCCTACTGCAAGTGCCATCATCGAAGAATTTGTTCGACAAAATATCTTAACTGACATCACTCCACACCAACAGCGTAATAAAAGATACTGTTTCGTTGAATATGTCAATATATTAAATCGCGGCACTGAATTATAATTCACACCAAAAACCGCCCCGGTGCTTCCAGAGCCACCGGGGACTACAAAAGAATAATGCATTTATTAAGGCAGCCGAGGGGCGTGCTGGTTCCCGATCCGAGTCTTGCGGAAAGGGGAAATACTTATGACTACATATGAGGAAATGCAGATTTTACTTACATTCGTACTTGTCGTGATTGCAATTCTGAATTTGAAAAATAAGTAAGCCGCCCTGTATCTTGGTCGGATAGGACGGCTTACAAAATGTAACTGTTAATTCGCCGGATCGGGTAGCTTGCACCTACCCGTCGGCTGTCTTGCTAAGTACATTATAGCAAATGTACCTAAAAAGTCAACCGCCCGATGTTGGCGCATCAGGCGGTCATAGGAGTACATCCTGAAGGACATACAATAGTCTATCACGAGGAATATTGTATCATCTTCGGGCAGTCGAAACAACCCGGAACATCCGTTCAGGGCCCGGCTGTTATTTTTGTACTCATTTTCGGGTTATGCCCGGAATAAAATCAACCGAGGTGATGTCATGAAAACTAAATATGGTTATGGCTACGTCAGGGTATCTACAGATAAGCAGGAAGAACTATCTCCTGACTCACAGGTGAAGCTCCTGAAGGACTATGCCCAGAAAAACGGGATCATCATATCCAATATCTTCTATGAGCTCGGGATTTCCGGCCGGAAAGCCGAGAAGCGTCCGGAATTTCAGAAGATGATCGCGCAGGCAAAATCTTCCGACCATCCGGTAGACGCGATCCTTGTCTGGAAATTCAGCCGCTTCGCCCGCAATCAGGAGGAAAGCATCGTTTATAAGTCTCTCCTGAAGAAAAAGCATAATGTAGATGTGATCAGCGTCTCTGAACCGCTTGTAGACGGTCCGTTCGGCAGCCTGATCGAAAGGATCATTGAATGGATGGACGAATACTATTCGGTCCGGCTTTCCGGGGAAGTTACCCGCGGCATGATGGAAAAGGCACAGCGCGGCGGGTATCAGGCGCGTCCACCGCTTGGATACCGGATCGCCGAACATGGAAAACCGCCTGTGATCGTACCGGAAGAGGCTGCGATCATTAAGGTTATATTCCAGAAGTATGCGAACGAGAATTGCGGCATATTTGATATAGCGCGCTATCTAAATTTGTGTGGCTTCAAGACGTCTCGTGGCAAAGCATTTGAACGCCGCTCTGTGGAATATATCCTTCAGAATCCAACTTACTGCGGTATGGTCCGGTGGAACCGCAAAGAGAATGAGACGAACGAAATACGGCCGAAAGAAGAATGGATCGTTGCGGATGGCCAACAGCCCGCCATCGTCTCTAAGGATCTGTTTGATAGGGCGCAGGCGCGCTATGAACGTGATTATAAGCCTAAAGGTACCCGTCCGTCTTCCACGTACAAGCATTGGCTTTCCGGACTCGTAAAATGCCCCGCCTGCGGTCGGACGATGATTGTGAAAAGGGCAACTGACAGGAAAAAGATGTACTGCTATTTTACATGTTACGGCTATTCGAAAGGAAAATGTCTTGCCAAGAATACAGTCAACGCCATGAAACTGGAGCCGGCCGTGCTCTCTTCTATCCGGGATGTGCTTGATTCCGGTCATATCATGTACCGGTATATGCCTCCAGATAACGAGCCTGCTGCCAGCATGTCAGATATTCTCGCGGATCAATTAAAGCGAAACGCCGAGAAATTTGAGCGGATCAAGGAAGCGTATAGGAATGGCGTGGACACACTCGAAGAATATAAGGCGAATAAGCAGCTTATCCAGCAGGAGCGGAATCGCCTTGAAGAACAGTTGAAAGAAGCTGAGGATAACTCGCCTGATCCCGGATCCGCTGAGACAAGCCTGCTCGAGCGCGTCCGGAATGTGTATGATATTGTCAGTTCTGATTCAGTGGATCCTGTAACAAAGAATGAGATCCTGAAAAGCGTGATCGAGAAGATTGTCTATGATAAGGCTTCTGACGAGCTGAAAGTCTATTACTATTATAAGCCGTAAGCCCCGTGTTTTCGGGGTTTATCGGTACTTGTACGTTGTTGCTACTTGGTCATCCAGTTCGGACAGGAAACGCGTCTTCCGTCGCAGTACTGGGTAAGGATC
>CAZOKT010000229.1:0-3434 GCA_964580505.1 uncultured Parabacteroides sp.
ATTTATGATGAAAGAGAAATTTCATAAGCATTTCTCCGTAATTTTCTCACCAAGACATGTGCGTTTCTTCACCAGCAAATTTCCATTTCATGCTGAGAAATTTCAGAAAACCTCAAGTACCTATATTATAGTGTAATATGTAATCATTTCAAAAGTCGATAATTAGACGGACATTCAACTGACGCCCTGTTAAGTAATTAGGAACTGCATCTTGATTTCCATCCGGACGAGTAATCCAATAATAGGAGTTGACGTTCTTCATATCGAAGAGATTAAATATATCCACACCCAGCCACGCATTTTTTATATAACGGAAAAAGGTATGGTATCGAATCAGGTTGTCATTCGCAATAAGCTCGTAAGACATACCAATATCCACGCGCTTATAAGCGGGTGTGCGCCAATATCCATCTTCGTAGCCTCGATTCGGAATCGTTACAGGCAATCCTCCGGAAAGCACGCCTTTCAGGTTTAGTGTTACACGCTTATATCCTGGAAAATAGTCTTGGAAAAAGAGGCTTAAATTATATTTTGGACTGTTCGGAAGTGGTGCTTTAGTGGTTTCGCGAATGGTTTGCTCGGATTTCATCAAAGAGAGGCTAATCCATGAGTCTGTACCAGGAACGAACTCTCCGAAGAATTTTAAATCTATTCCCATAGCGTATCCTTTGGCACAATTCTCACCATAATAGCGAATTTTGACGTTATCTACCGTATATGGAACCAAGTCATCCAACTTTTTGTAATACAATTCAGTTGTAAGCTTGAAGTTACGGTCTACCATACGGAAAGTATAATCACCTCCGGCTATTACGTGGATAGATCGCTGTGATTTCAGATTGTTGTTTAATTCTACCACATCGTTTCCATCGCTATCGGTCACGGTGTGACGTAATTCTTTGTAGAAAGGTGCTTGGTAATAGACACCCGTAGCCAAGCGGAAAGTCAAGTCTTGATTGAAGTTCGGGATAAATCCTAAAGAAACGCGCGGACTAAATATGAACTCCTTATTATAGCTCCAATAGCTTCCGCGCACGCCGGCAGTCAAATTGAATATTCCTTGCTCAATGCGAAACTTAAATTCGTCTTGCAAATAAGCAGAAAAACGTGTGCTCTCCAATTTGTTGCGCGAATATAAATTGGAGTAAAGATTCACACCATCACCCGTATGTGGGAGAGAATAGCCGGCCGAATCCCGCTTTTCCCATTCTACAATCTTATCGTTGATGCGTTCGAATTGCACTTGTGCGCCCCATTTGAAGTTATTGTTCCAGAGACGGGCGCCTCCGTAGTGACCTACATTAATAATATTGTAATGCAACCGGTTGCGGGCATGTTCGCGGTAACGACCGACCGACAAGGCAGAACTCCCTGCGTCCGATCCGCTATAACTATTTGTTCCGTCACTCAACCAATACTCACCCATGATATCATAGCGTTCGTCTTCCTGGCTGTTGAATGCCGACGCTTGCAAACCTAAAAGAACATCGTCTTTGGGTTTGTAGGAGAGTTGTAAGGCACCGAAAAGAGTTTGAAACTTATCATTTTCGTTACTGTTTGGGAAATAGACCGTGAATCGTTGGGCATTTTCTATGGTACCGAACGAAGTCTCGCGCGAATGAGGTGTGAATCGGTATGTATTTGTGGCGAAATTCCCGAGGAATGTGGCTTCCCATTTGGGAGAGAACGTATATGTCATATAGGTCTGCAGGTCCATAAAACACGGGTCATATTCAGCTTCCGTATCCATCGTGCCTAATAACGAGCTTCCGCTTTTATAACGAAAACCAGTTATTTGCGTGAAGTTGCCCACAGCACTTCCTATCGAAGCTGTTCCGCCCATAAAGCTTCCCGACACCGAACCCCCAAACTCCTTCGGTTTTTTGTAGGTAATGTCCAACACGGAACTCATCTTGTCACCATAACGCGCGTCAAATCCTCCAGCTGAAAATTTTACTTCTTCGGTCAAATCCGGATTTACGAAACTCAATCCTTCTTGCTGACCGGAACGAATTAAAAGCGGACGGAATACTTCTATCCCGTTCACATAAACGATATTCTCGTCATAACTTCCGCCACGTACGGAGTATTGTGAGCTTAGTTCGTTATTGGAGGTAACGCCGGCAAAGGTTACGACCAGACTTTCAATGCTTCCTCCCGACGGGTCTGGAAGGAGGCGTATTTTATCAGCATCCATCGTTTCCATCGTGGTGGTCTGTTTCCGGATTGCCGTAACTGATATTTCTCCTAAGTTAATAGATGAGTAATTCATTTGCACGTTCAGCCGCATGTCTGCTTGCAGCATTGGCACGATTCGTTCGGCTTTGTTGTAACCTAAACAGGAGTAAATGAACGTTACCGAATCGCCTGCCGCCACATTGAGTGAGTAGTAGCCTTTTTCGTTGGTCATTGTTCCATTTAAAGTTTTTTTGACGATGACATTGACCAAATCCATTGGATTACCGTCGGCATCGCGCACGTATCCGGTTACTTTCACCCATTTCTGTGCGAAAACATCGGCTACTGAAACCAACAGAAGTACTACCATTATAATTGTTCGTATTCTCATCTTTCCTATTTTCCTTTTTCTTACTTATTCCCTCTGGCAGTACCCAATTTGCGGAATTAAGCACTGTCTTCCGAATTTTACGCTCTTATTATAATGGTAAAAAGCAGTGCAACGTATAATCGTCGCCATATTTATTTCTATCTTTGTGCGGAAGGATAAAAATTGGCACAAAAATACGGAAAAGATGGAAAATGTCGTAATGTTAATCAAGAATAGGGATTGTACGGAATGGTTTACTGATGAGTTGCTACCACAAAAAAGAAGCAGGAGGTGAGACATGAGCAGTATTAATTACGATTTACGGAAAATTCGCGCTTTTGTTTTTGATGTGGATGGCGTCCTGTCGAGCACGGTTATCCCACTTCATCCGGACGGCGACCCAATGCGGACGGTCAACATCAAAGACGGCTATGCACTCCAGTTGGCGGTGAAGCTGGGCTACCACGTGGGAATTATCACCGGAGGATACACCGAGTCGGTGCGTGTGCGCTATGAACGGCTGGGAATCCGGCATATTTATATGCGAAGTGCGGTAAAGATTCACGACTTCCAGGATTTCCTGCAAAAGAGCGACGTGAAGCTTGAAGAGGTGATTTATTGCGGCGATGACATTCCTGATTATGACGTGATGTGCTTGGCAGGTTTACCAGTTGCTCCAGCGGATGCAGCACCGGAAATTAAGCAGATAGCCGGTTATATCTCACATTGCAAAGGGGGAGACGGAGTTGCTCGTGATGTCATTGAACAAACCTTGAAGGCACAAGGCCGCTGGATGCAAGACGAAGCGTTCGGATGGTAAAACCTTAAAGGGAAATTAGGAATTTCTTAAATAGCATGAGTTTGATATAAGCAGAGTGAACCGTCT
>CAZOKT010000230.1:0-3421 GCA_964580505.1 uncultured Parabacteroides sp.
TTATTTACGCTTAATAGATGGGAGACTCATCCCTCAGCATTAGCCGTTCCTTGCCTGACCTATGATTTTTTAAGTCTAAACACACAATCTTTCACATTACACGTCTCTTAAGCTTGCAGATTCAGCTCCATGAATTTTACTTAATAGGCGTATCCTGCAACAGGGTAGCTTCGGAAGCTGAAGTCGGTTGTACAACCTTTTCTTCTTGAATAATACTTTCGGTTGAAGTGCCTGTAACAGCAGCTTCTTCAGCTTTCGCGGTTTTGGCTGCATGTCTGCGTTTTTTCTTTATACTGATGATATATTGTTGAAACACTCTGTCTGTCCGGATTTTCTTCATCGCCATTTGTGCGGCATGTTGTTGTGATTCTTTCTTGGAATAGCCGATTCCAATTCCTATTTGCTGTGTCGTACCACCCAGCACAACTGCAGTTTGAAATACAGGACTTCCCTGTTCGTCCATGAAAGATTCGATGACATCAAAAGATATTTCCAACTTATTTTTCTGCGCCCATTCTATCAGATTTGATTTAAAGTTAACCTCTTTCTCTGAGATTTTATCGATGTCTATATACTTCTTGATTAAAACATCATTGACAAACTTATAACAAGCTTTAAATCCTTGATCCAAATAGATAGCACCAATCAGTGCTTCCAGCGCATTACCTAACAGATTGCTGTTGTGCCCTTCATTAAACGGATGATTAATGGAATAGCGCAACATTTGTTCGATGCCCAGCTCCTTTGCTATCCAGTTCATAGAATCGCGAGAAACAATTTTGGAACGCGTATTCGTCAAGAAACCTTCATTTTTATCCTCAAAATGTTCATATACGATATCTGCTACAATAGCACTCAATATAGCATCACCCAAGAATTCCAATCGTTCGTTGTTCTGGTTCATTCCGTTTTCGCTTTCAATAACGGACGATTTATGCATGAGTGCCTGTTTGTAGAGTTGTATATTATCCGGATAAAAGCCTATCATCTTATATATAGACAAATAAGGCTCCTTACCTCGATGTTTAAGGAGCCTTATTTGTCTGTATAATTGCGATAACACTTTACTTCACGAATTTTTTGATGATAACGCTTGCATTATGACCTCCAAAGCCGAACGTATTAGACAATGCTGCATTGACTGTACGTTTCTGTGCTTTGTTGAAAGTAAAGTTTAGCTTATAGTCGATTTCAGGGTCGTCGTCTCCTTCTGTATGGTTAATGGTAGGAGGTACAATGTTTTCATCTATTGCTTTCACACAAACAATTGCTTCCAATGCTCCGGCTGCACCTAAAAGGTGTCCTGTCATAGATTTAGTAGAACTTATATTTAGCGCGTAAGCATGCTCGCCAAATACAGTCTTAATGGCTTTTACTTCCGAGATGTCCCCCACCGGAGTAGAAGTTCCATGTACATTGATATAGTCGATGTCTTCTGGCTTCATTTCTGCATCTTCTAATGCGTTCTGCATGACCAAACGTGCGCCTAACCCTTCCGGATGGGAAGCCGTGAGGTGATGTGCGTCTGCCGACATACCAGCACCTCCAATCTCTGCATAAATCTTTGCTCCTCTCGCTAAAGCATGTTCCATTTCTTCCAATACCAGACAAGCCGCACCTTCACCAATTACAAATCCATCACGGCTTGCACTGAACGGACGAGAAGCAGTCTCGGGGGAATCATTGCGTGTAGATAATGCATTCATGGAGTTGAATCCACCTACGCCGGCTACGGAAATAGCAGCTTCAGCTCCTCCCGTTACGATGGCATTTGCTTTACCCAAACGAATATAATTGAACGCATCTGCTATGGCATTCGTTGAAGAAGCACATGCGGATACGGTAGCAAAGTTCGGTCCGCGGAATCCATAAATTATAGAAATGTGTCCGGCTGCGATATCAGCAATCATCTTTGGAATGAAGAAAGGATTGAATCTCGGACCAATTGTATCTTTTGTCTTTGTGTATCCCATTACCTCTTCTTCAAATGTCTTGATACCCCCAATACCGGCAGCAAAGATAACTCCAATGCGGTTCTTATCTTCACTATCTAAATCCATGGCAGCATCGGCAATTGCTTGTTTTGCGGCACTTATGGCTAACAAACTATAACGGTCGCATTTGCGGACTTCTTTCCTGTCCATATATAAAGACGGGTCGAAATCCTTCACCTCGCAGGCAAATTGCGTCTTGAATTTCGATGCATCAAACTGAGTAATAGGTCCTGCCCCACTTCTACCATTGATAAGACCCTCCCATGTTTCTGCGAGGGTCTTACCAAGAGGAGAAATAACGCCAAGACCGGTTACTACTACTCTTTTTAATTCCATAAATAAAGAATAAAAGATTTGATTACTTAGCGTTAGCTTCGATATAAGCGATAGCGTCACCAACTGTTGTAATCTTTTCTGCCTGATCATCAGGAATTGAGATACCGAATTCCTTTTCGAATTCCATAATCAATTCAACTGTGTCAAGAGAGTCTGCTCCTAAATCGTTAGTAAAGCTTGCTTCGTTTGTTACTTCTGATTCTTCAACACTCAGCTTATCAACAATGATATTCTTTACTTTTTCAGCAACTTCTGACATAACTTTTTGAATTTAGATTATTAATAATTACGTTTGTACTTTTTATTTTGGGTGCAAAGAAACGAATTTTTTACGTAACTATGCAAATTTCATAGGGAAAAAATGCGGAGAACTGCACATTTTTTATTTACTTGTGCACCAAATTGAGTTAAGTCATGAAGAATATAGCTATTTTTGCTTCCGGAAACGGAACGAATGCAGAGAATATTGTTAAGTATTTTTCTAAGAATGAAAAGATTCATGTCGTGTTGGTATTGTCGAATCAGGCGAAGGCCGGCGTGCATGAACGGATGCGCCCATTGGGCATTCCTTCTTTTGCCTTGCCTAAGGCGGATTTCGTTGCGGGTGAGCCTATACGCAAGCTCTTGGCAGAATATCAGGTCGATTTTATCGTGTTGGCCGGGTTTATGTGCCTTGTCTCGGAACCTCTTTTGCAGGCTTTCCCGAACCGGATATTGAATATTCATCCGGCGTTGCTTCCTAAATTCGGAGGGAAAGGCATGTATGGCCGACATGTACATGAGGCCGTTGTGACTGCAGGCGAGAAGGAATCGGGTATCACGATTCATTATATTAATGAGCATTACGACGAAGGACAAATCCTTTTCCAGACTTCTTGTAAAATAACACCTGAAGATACGCCAGACACTGTAGCGGAAAAGGTTCATGCACTGGAATATACGTATTATCCAAAGGTCATCGAGCGACTTCTTGTGGGGCATAAGGCCTAAGATTTATGCGTGCCTTTGCTGGCGTTTATAGTTATAAATGCCGGCGTTTATTACTACGAATAACTGACGCGGGCGGCTCCGGTCGGAATTACACGCAGGTG
>CAZOKT010000231.1:0-3287 GCA_964580505.1 uncultured Parabacteroides sp.
AAGTTCATGTACTATGAAGAGAATAAAAGCAGAAAAAGGCTACCTCAAAAGCCATAGAAAGCATCCGGAATCGGTATTTCCATTGGGTAATGAACAGGGAACCGTTCTTCTGCCGGTAATCTGCTTTCTTATATCGCACTCACGTTAAAAACGATAAATCCGGCTATTTGTCGTTATAAATAATGATGAGCAAATCCATGAAAGGAAAAAACATAGGAACCTTTCTTAAAAAAACTCTTCAGAAAAAGAAGTTTGGAATATTTTGTAATTCAAATAATATCCGTACCTTTGCAAGCCGATTATTATCAAATTGTACTAAAAGTTTAGTTCTTAGAACTTTGTTGCATCAGGTGTCCGATTGCAGCAAAGGGATAAGGTTAGTTTTATTATTAATTTATTAAACATTTAAGCAGTGGATACTTTAAGTTTTAAGACCATTTCTGCAAACAAAGCAACTGTAAACAAAGAATGGGTCATTGTTGACGCTGAAGGCCAGTCTTTGGGACGTCTTTGTGCAAAGGTAGCAAAGCTTTTGCGAGGTAAGTATAAACCTAATTTTACTCCGCATGTTGATTGTGGTGATAATGTGATTATCATCAATGCAGAAAAAGTCGTTCTGACCGGTAAAAAGTGGAACGACCGCGTTTATTTGAGATACACCGGTTATCCCGGTGGGCAGATAGCATACACTCCGGCAGACCTGATGAAGAAAGGTCCGAGTTATCTGTACAGAAAAGTAGTAAAGGGCATGTTGCCTAAAAATCGTCTGGGTGCGAAACTGTTGAACAATCTGTATGTTTATGCAGGGACAGAGCATAAACACGAAGCTCAGAAGCCTAAGTCAATTGATATTAATTCTTATAAATAATAGCAATGGAAGTAGTAAACGCAACAGGTAGACGTAAAGCGGCAATAGCTCGTGTATACGTCAGCGAAGGTTCAGGAAAAATTACAATCAACAACCGTGATCTTGCCAATTACTTTCCTTCTTCAATTCTGCAGTTTGTTGTAAAGCAACCGTTGACGAAGTTGAATGTTGAAGAGCAGTATGACGTCAAGATTAATTTGGTAGGCGGAGGATTCAAAGGTCAGGCAGAAGCAGCTCGTTTAGGCATTGCTCGTGCATTGGTTAAGATTAATCCGGAAGATAAAGCAGCTCTTCGTGCAGAAGGATTCATTACGCGTGATGCTCGTATGGTTGAACGTAAGAAACCGGGGCGTCCGAAAGCTCGTAAGAGATTCCAGTTCAGTAAACGTTAATTTTGAGTTTGTAAGTTTGTTGGTTTCTAAGTAGGGGTTGACCCTAAGGCTTAAAAACTCAAAAACCAAGAGCTGAAAAAGCGTTTAGTATCTAAACTGACAGGATTCTTTTTGTATGTTGACGTATGGAAGGACTACCTGGTGGTTGTATAAACAAAAGAATGTAAACGAATAAAGAAACAAAAACAATGTCAAGAGTAAATTTTGATCAATTATTAGAAGCCGGTGTTCACTTCGGACACTTAAAGAGAAAGTGGAATCCGGCCATGGCTCCTTATATTTTTATGGAGCGCAATGGTATTCATATCATTGACCTATATAAAACAGTTGCTAAAGTAGATGAAGCAGCAGAAGTAATGAAGAACTTAGCTAAGCAAGGGAAGAAAGTACTTTTTGTTGCTACTAAAAAACAAGCTAAACAAATTGTCGCAGAAAAGGCAGCTTCTATCGGCATGCCTTATGTTATCGAACACTGGCCGGGTGGTATGTTGACCAACTTCCCAACTATTCGTAAGGCTATCAAGAAGATGGCTACGATCGATAAGATGACAAAAGACGGTACATTTGATAACTTGTCAAAGAGAGAAAAATTGCAAATCACACGTCAGCGCGCTAAGTTGGAAAAGACATTAGGCTCTATTGCCGATCTGACACGTTTACCTTCTGCTTTATTCGTCGTAGACGTGATGAAAGAACATATTGCAGTTCGCGAAGCTAATCGTTTGGGAATTCCTGTATTTGGTATGGTTGATACAAATTCAGATCCTACGAATATCGATTATGTAATTCCGGCAAATGATGACGCAACAAAATCGGTAGAAGTAATCCTTGGAGCTATCTGCGAAGCAATGAATGAAGGCTTGCAAGAACGTAAAGCTGAAAAGGTTGACACAGAAGCTGCAAGCGAAGGTGAAACGCCGAAACGTGAACGCAGAGCAAAAGCCGCAAAGAAAGAACGTAGCAAAAAAGAAGACGATGATGCATTAAATGCAAACATCGCTGGTAAGTTTGCTAAAGACGAAGAATAATTCAGTTGAACAATCAATTGATGTTTCGATTTTTTTATAAAAATGGACAATTGGCGGTTGGCAATCTTTTTATGTCAATTGTCAGTTGTCCTTTCTCAATCTAAATAGTATTAATCTAATAAGTAAGGGAATAAAGATTATGGCAGTTACAATGGCTGATATTCAGCACTTGCGTAAGATGAGCGGTGCGGGAATGATGGATTGCAAGAAGGCTTTGGAAGAAGCAAATGGCGATTACGATAAAGCTATGGAAATTATCCGTAAGAAAGGTCAAGCTGTCGCAGCAAAGCGTTCTGATCGTGAGGCTTCAGAAGGTTGTGTATTGTCTGCTGACAAAGAAGAGTTTGCAGCAGTCGTTGCGCTAAAGTGTGAAACGGATTTTGTGGCTAAAAATGCAGATTTTGTGGCATTGACAAAAGATATCTTGGCTGTAGCTATGGATAAGAAACCTGCTACAAAAGAAGAATTGCTAGCAACTCCGTTAACAGACGGTCGTTCTATTCAAGATCATATCACCGATCGTTCCGGAATCACTGGCGAAAAAATGGAATTAGGAGCGTATGATTTCGTAAACGGTGTTTCTACGATTTCTTATATTCATCCGGGTAATAAATTGGCTACCGTTGTGGCTTTCAATGCACCGATGGAACATCAGATGGCTCGCGACGTAGCAATGCAAGTGGCCGCTATGAATCCGATTGCCGTACGGGCAGAAGAAGTGCCTCAGCACATCCTTGATCAGGAGTTGGAAATCGCTAAAGATAAGGCTCGCCAAGCTGGGAAGCCTGAAAACTTGCTTGACCGTATCGCACAAGGAGCTCTGCAAAAGTATTTCAAGGAAAATACTTTATTGCAGCAGGAATTTATTAAAGATGCTAAAGTTAATATTGAACAATATCTGCATTCTGCAAATAAGGAATTAACTGTGGTATCATTTAAGCGTTTTACATTAAATGCTGATTAATATTTAAGTACTCTGATTGTATAAGAGAAAGGAGG
>CAZOKT010000232.1:0-3286 GCA_964580505.1 uncultured Parabacteroides sp.
TTTTGTATTATAGCACATTTCTTTAAATAACTCCTTGGATTGTTCCATTGTCAACGTATTGCAAAGTGCCTGATTAGCAAAAGAAAGATAAATCTTGTTCAGGTCTCTTTCCTTTATACCTTCATAACATGTATCTATATTCACGCAAGCCCGGTAAACGAGATTTGCCACGGCGCTAGGAAGCGGTTTGGAAACTATGGGTTTTACCTGATCGTTGGAGAACACGCAGTTTGTCTCTACAATGCTGCCGAGTGGCATCTGAGGCATCTGTCCCACATTTGGCATATTGACATTGGAAACAATTGAGCCAAAACCCAAAATCGCCTTCATAAGGTCGACAGCTTCTTCCGTGGACTTAACCACGGGGAATTCTTTTCTGCCCTCCGCCATCTCTATCGTTTCAGCAATCTTTTCAGCTTGCTGTTTTTCACGGAAATCGACAGTTGTCAGACCGAACTGCCATTCTTTGACCGTCTGCGTGTCTTTAAGATACCACGTATTGGGCAAAAATTCGGCTAGATGTCTATCACCTGCTGCGGCAAGCACGCCGTACTTATTGAAAAGATCCATCTTAACCTTATTGCCGTAAGCAAATGGATCAGTCTTAAATTCGAACCTCGACTTGCCTTCACGCTCAAAATAACCCTCTTCATAGAATTTTTCTTCAAATTCGGGCAAAAGCGAAAGAAGATCTATATCTCCATATTTTGCCTCGGTAATCCATGTGAAATGGTTTACACCACAGGCATCGGTATAAATTTTGTCGCGATGCACGTTAATGCCACGCGTTTCTTTGAGAACACAGGTTAAAAATTCCTGCGCGTGAAATACTTCGTGGCAGCAACCGAACGCCTTTATCTCAGGAAATACATCGTAAAGCACTTTGGTGCATATACTCATGGGGTTTGTGAAGTTTATGACCCATGCATCAGGACAAATTGCCTTAATTTTGCACGCAAAATCTTCGTAGATAGGTACAGTCCGCATTGCACGGAGAACACCGCCTGGGCCAGCCGTATCGCCTACCGATTGATATACTTCGTACTTTTCAGGCGCATGGACATCCGAACGCATCTCTTTGAAAGTACCGGGAAGAATAGAAAGCACAACGAATGTTGCACCTTTGAGCGCATCTTCCAGCCTGTCATAGACTTTATATTCGAATATGGACTTCGTCTTGGGATTTTTATTTATGTATTCACCGATTTTTGCATTACGAACGGCCGCTTCCTTATCAATATCGTAGAGGGCTATTTCGCCGCCAAGATTTTCCGCTACGGCAAGGTCTGACATGAACACCCTCGCCCAAAGTTTGCTTCCTCCCCCAATATAGGCAATTTTAATTATTTTCTGCATTTTCAAATTCCTCTGTTATCATTTTCAGTTTATTTATCTGCTCCGCCGTCGCAACGGGCATAGGTTTTGAGGCCGTAGAATAAGAAATGATACCTTTATCCGCAAGAACCTGTTTTATGAATGGAACGAAAGGTTTACCCACGGCATAAATATCCATGAGTTTATCGATTACGCCCTGAATATCCTTTACTTTCCACATATCTCCTGCATTGAACGCCGCTACCCATGACGAGGTAAGATGAGGATAAATATTGGAAAGTCCAGCAATGCAGCCATCGCCACCGCAGAGTGCATTGTGCGCAAAATTATCGTCAAAACCCGAATATATGATAAAATCGGAACGAATAGATTTCACAGCCTTGATAAGTTCACGGGTGTGGTCTACCCCCGAAATAGTGTCCTTTATTCCGACTATATTCTTATAGTCTTGAGCGAGCTTTTTAACAACCTCTACCGAGATGCTGTACCCCGTTCTTTCGGGGAAGTTGTAAAGATACAACCTGCCCTTTATATGCTGAGCGAGTGAAGAATAATAATCATAGACACTTTCATCAGTAAAATGGAAATAGTAGGGAGGAATGACCATAACGCCATCCACGCCAACATTCAGAGCATAGTCTGAAAGTTCGACTATCTCATCATAAATCATTGACGTTGTCCCCACGATAAGTTCCACACGACCGCCGATAACCTCTGCGGCAAGTGAAATCAACTTCTTCTTCGTCGGTATATCGAAGGCAAAAAATTCACCTATGCTACCGAATATAAGGATGCCGTCTACTCCTCCTTTTATCAGATGTTCGTACAGTCTTTTACAACTTTCATAATCCACTGTGCCATCGGGCATGAGTGGCGTTACCGCAGGCGTAATATACTTTGCCATATTAATATGTCCCTCCTTCAATTGCTGACCCTGCATTTTTTGTATATCTTCCGAACAGTCCTCTGCGTTCAGGAAGGGGAATTATTCCCTTCTTTCTGCGCTCCACAAATATCGCATCAACTTCTTCGGGCGTCATTTCTTTGCCGTCTGTGCCAATCACATCAATCGTACGCTTTTCAACATCATAAGCTATTATGTCTCCGTCCTCCACAAAAGCTATATCCCCCCCTCTTGCAGCTTCGGGAGAAACGTGACCTATAGCCGCGCCCCTCGTCGCACCTGAAAATCGGCCATCGGTTACGAGTGCGACTGTACCGTTAAGTTTTTCGTCGCATACGATCGCTTCAGTTGTCATAAGAAGTTCGGGCATACCTGAACCGCGAGGCCCTTCGTACCTTATGACCATTATCTCGTACGGGTTGATTTTTCCTTCGACAACCGCCCTGTGTGCATCCTCTTCACAGTTAAATACACGCGCCCTGCCCTTTAAGCTGAGCATTTCTTTTACGCAAGCGCTGTATTTTATGACGCAGCCTTCCTTTGCGATATTCCCCTTAAGCACGGCTATACTCCCCATCTCCTTTGCCTTTTCAATGGGAAAAATAACATCGTCACGCGTCAGACCATAATTTGCAAGATAACCTAAATTACGTTCGAAAAATCCATCTTCTTGCAAATCTTCAAGATTTTCTCCCAAAGTTTTCCCCGTTACAGTCATGACGTCGAGGTGCAGGTAATCTTTCAATAGGAGTTGGACATAGGGAACACCACCTGCGAACCAGAAACTTTCGGTAAGATGCTTACCACTTGGATTAACGTTGCCGAGATGTGGAATTTTATGATTAATTTCATCAAAAAGATTTATGTCCAGCCTTATTCCCAATTCTTTTGCTATTGCCGGCAGATGGAGGGTTGCGTTTGTCGAACCGCCTATAGCGCTATGCACGATTATGGCATTCTCAAATGCTTCTTTCGTCAGAATTTTATCGGGCGTGATACCATTTTCAACGAGATTCATTACGGCAATACCCACAGCCCTTGCATAGT
>CAZOKT010000233.1:0-3188 GCA_964580505.1 uncultured Parabacteroides sp.
TTAAAGCGTCAAAGCGAGGAATTGTTCGTGGTTCCATTGAAGAATTATAATAAAATAACGTAAGAATCGCATTCTGGCTGCCCGTTTCACGCTATGAAGGTTTCGCATCGCTCAATTTGTCGAAACGAGTAACGCAGAAAGAGGGTGTTTGGGTGGAATATACCGAAAAAGATGTAAAGATAAACAAGCCTGAAATTTCATGGTGCATGAAGCGGTAAGTTCACGCACCATGAAGGTCTATTTTGAGACAGTCATAGTTCAAAATGGACTTGAAATGCCTCTGTTTTACTCCTTAACCTCAATATGTTTTGAGAATGAATGGATTTGTTTATCACTTGTTATCACATCGATTAGCAGTGTGTACTTTCCGCTTTTCATTGGGGCTTTCAGTTGGTGGGGAGGCTGTTTATTACCTATGTTGGATAATCCTAAAGGATATATCGTATGCCCTTTTTCTTCTTCTTTGGATTCGGGTGTGCCATATAATGTTTCAATCAGAATTGCTCCAGATGGAGTATTATAGATGGCGCAACGGGTATCGGTCGGTTTGATTACTTCGATGGAACGGATATCTCCTGCGCTCCAATCGAGGATATGGTCGATATTACCCATTTGCACTTCTCCGTCAACTACCACATTCAATCGGCGGGCACTTCCTTCTCCTAACTTATGGAATCCTTCGTATCGGATGGACTTCCATTCGATGGTTGTCTCACCATATTCACGTCCGTTATAAAAGGCATCTGTTACTCGATTAGATTGCCGTGCCTCACGTTCTTGCTTCAGATCTTTCAGAGTACCAGAAAGCCCTCCACCTCCGCTTCCGGTTCCATTTTGGGTGATTTGGATGGAGGGAAATCGAATCAACATCGAGCGGATGCTCATTGCACCGTATTTTTGTAGCTCTTCCGTTCCTATATAATTGGTTGGCATTCGGCTTATTTCTTGTATGTTTATCGGTCGTCTGGATTCAACGATTATTTTGTTTATTGAATAGACTTTTTGGTTATTTTCGTCTATACTATACTGAAAACTCGTATCGCCATTCAAAATGATGCTTTCGTTCGTTTTATTTTCTGTAAGGAAGAGATGACGAGGGATAAAGACGCCCGGATAGGGCAGTTCTTCGATTTCAAATCCGCATTCTTCTATTTTGCCTTTAGAATTTTTTGCTGTGAGCCGGAAGGGCGTTCCGGTTGGGAAGTCATTCACTGGTATGGTAAATTCTCCATCTTTGTCAATGACACCGGTATAGAATATTTGCGCCCTTTTATTTTGCACGTCAATCAGCCCATTGTCGAATGGTTTCCCTTTCCTGTCTATCGCTTTACCAGAAATGAGCATAATATCTTCAATGTAATAGGAAAATGTCATTTTATCTTGCAGGTATTGTTTTAGCGGGAAGCGCATGAAGCGTGTAGTGCACAACCAATTATCCAGCTGCCCTGCCGTTTGTTGCCACTCGTCGTTTTCCAGTTGGGGAAATGGGATGGGTGAATGCAAGTCGCTCCCGAAATGCAATATCTCGGCGGCTTGCATGGCAAGTAGGTTGTCTGCCGAGACAATCCGCTCGATGATCTTGCCATTTTCTACACCTTTTATATGGTAATGCAACGTATCACCAGGTCGGAGAATTTCTTGCTCGAGTTGGCATCTTACATTTGCGTTAGTGACTGTGTCAGGTATCCAAAGCATTCGTTGACTCAGTACGTTCTGTTCAGCATCTGTCAGGAAGAGGGCGAGGAGTCCGCTAGAGTATCCTGCGAGGCTCATCACAGCCATTTTTCGTTCCGCATTTAAGGGCATTTCCAGCACGCCCTTATCCGCGTGGTAGATATACAAGTGCCAATCTGGATTCGCATCCGCCGAAAAGATACTGCATATTAGCTTCCCCCTGTTAATTAATGCTTGCAACGTCACCTCACCCTGTTCTGCCTCTATCGGGAGTAGAAATTCCTTTCCGTTGTGTGGGACAATCATGCGATACGTTTCACCTACTTGCGGCATAAATGTGCATTTTACCAATCCCACCGGTGAGGTATTCAGTTGGCGCACCACTGTGTCATTCTGGCTGTTCAGAAGCGCAATCCCTTGAGTTTCGATAGGATAGCCATTCATGTCTGTCACGTAGGCTATTATATTCTGCATGAAGCCATCCACTCTTTTTCCGCCCTCTGGAAAAGCCTGAAGCTTCAGGGAGTATGCTTCTGTCCGTTGTGGTGATTGTATTCCAATCAGCAGGGGCACAACTGGATAGCTTTCTACCGCAAAATTTTGCATCAATCGCGTATAACCGCGTAAGTAGTAGATGCCCGCGGGCCATTCGAATTGGGTCGGAAGATAAGTGCAAAAATAACCTGTCGAATCGCACACCACCTTTTGCCGCACGAGTAGCGAATCCTGCGCGTCAATGCATTCGAGGTATAGATAACGGCTCAGTGGAAAGAATGACGAATCTGCCGCCACAAGCTGCCCCTCGATTTGCAGTGTATCGCCTGGCAAACTATTTTCCTTTTTCGAAGCAAGAAACAGCCGCTCTGTATAGAGCGACTGTGCATGGCTTTCGGAGAGACAAAGCACATAAATACTTATCAGTAAAAGTAGATGTTTCATATTTACCAGATTATTCATAAAACACTCGTAGCGGTACAAAATACTTCCGGGACATTTGAAAGTACATTCGATTCTATCCATTTTACATCGTTTCCTATCGTTTGCGCTTTGCTTTCTAAATAAGTGCAAAATGCAAATGCCAAAATACTTGCCAATAGGATCAAAAAGTGCTTCATAATAAAACCTCCTTACTTTTATATATTTTCTTTATAGATAACAGTAAAGGAAGTTATTTGTTCATGTTTTTCAAATGAAAATTCAATAATCTGTTTTCAAAATAAATTTTAACAATCAAAAATATACATTATTTCTTAAAAGAATAATTATTTTTAATTAACGCGAGTTCGATATAGGCAGAGGAGCGCGCCGGTCTGACCTAAGTGCCTCAAAGGTACAACCTAAATGCCTCGGAGGTGCAACCTAAGTGCCTCCGAGGTTGAACTTGTGTAGTCCGGAGGTAGTATCTACAAGCCGATGCCGGTTCATGTCCTTATTATTCCCTTATATCGAACTCACGTTGACTTAAATCGAAACGATTTCGTATGCTTTGCTACCTAATCCGAGTTGTTCTGCAT
>CAZOKT010000234.1:0-3161 GCA_964580505.1 uncultured Parabacteroides sp.
CATTTTATCATCTTTCCTTGCATTATGAGACTCAACTTTTATAATAGCACTCCTGGCCGTATCGGGGGCAGACCGATATTTTCGGTAATGTCATTGAAGACCGCATTTACAACAATCGGGACTACGATTATACCATCATTCTCCAAGACCGCATCGATGAGGTTGCAAGAGAAATTACGGAATATCTGAAAAGCACCGGCAGAATGCAGAAAACAATTGTTTTCTGCGCATCTGAAGACCATGCGGAGCGCATGAGAATGCCATTTCGGGCAAGCTGGTGGAGCAGCGAGCCGAGGAAGGCACCGGCGAGGAACTGTTTCAGCAGATTCTGGCAGAAAAGCAAAGGCTGATTAAGGAGGGGAAAATCAAAAAGCAAAAGCCGCTGGCGGAGATTACAGAAGATGAAATTCCTTTCGATATTCCGGAAAGTTGGAAGTGGGTGCGCTGGGGCGAGGTGATAAACATTGTTTCAGCAAGACGGGTACATCAGTCTGACTGGAAAAACGAAGGCATACCATTTTATCGAGCGAGGGAAATTGCGAAATTGGCAGAGAATGGTTTTGTAGATAACGATTTGTTTATTTCGGAAGAATTGTTTGAGGAGCTTTCAAAATCAGGTATTCCCCACTCGGGCGACCTAATGGTAACAGCTGTTGGTACCCTTGGAAAAACTTATATTGTTAGACCCGAAGACCATTTCTATTACAAAGATGCTTCTGTTATCTGCTTTGAAAACTATGGGCACATTTTAGCGGAACTACAGTTTCTACATTGACCATGGTCAGAATGGCGGAATATATATTTCCCCTCCCACCTCTTGCCGAACAAAAGCGCATCGTTGCTAAAATCGAAGAATTACTGCCGCTGTGCGAGAGATTAAAATGAGGTAACTGATATGTTTGAAAGTATAGCTGTGTTTATATCTGAAAACTTACTTGATGTTTTGCTTGTTATTGTAGGCGCTTCCGCATTCGTGATTTACTGGCTCCAAGAGCGCCGAAAAATCTCAGAAGCCGCGTCTCTGATTATTATGCAAGTTGAGGATTTGCAAAAGCGAATTCCTGAAATCAACTCATTTATTGTCGATGGAAAGTTGAATGATGGGGCCTTTTATGAATCACAGCTGTTGTTGAAAACAGATTATTGGAATGAGTATAAACACTATTTTGTTCGGAAAATCGACTCCTTTAGTTTCTCACTTTTTGATTCGTTCTATGACTGCGCATCAGAAATTTTGGAACAGCAGCAATTCATGAAGAACCTACAAAAGAATTCCATGTTCTTGACACAACAAATGATTATGCAGATGGAGTCATCTTTCATTTCACAATGTTTGTCGTGGTGCGAGCAGAACTCTGTTAATATAGACCAGCTTTCCGCCGCTTTGACAAGTACAATCCCGGACAAGCTCTCCCCAGAGCAAAAAAGCGCCCTAGAAAGCATGTTAAAGCAAGCTACAACAGCCAATCAAAATCCTAATTATAGTACCTTTTGGACCATTTACGGGAAACACAAAGACAATATCCACAAAATCGTAAACCAAGGGGCACTGACACAGTATATACCTATGCAAATCAGGATCACGCTTGAAAACGCGCTCAAAAGATATAACTCTATTCAAATCGTCGGCTGTGAGGGGTATCGAAAAATAAAAAAGTTGGCATCGCGGAGATTTTAAGAAAACATACGATAAGTTGGACAGGTGCGGTGGCAATTATTCTTTAACTACATTTTTTCCGCTCTTTCCCGAATAAAAACGTATTTTAAAATAATTAAGTTGCGTCTATCTCTCTGTGCGAACAGCTAAAGCGAGGTGTTACAATGGAAAATCAGGAGAAAGAATACGAACAAGATGAATGGAAAGTCGCATTGCGGTCAGAACTCATTACCGCAATGACAGGAACTCCAGATGAAAAAGAACACGCCTATGCAAAAATCGGGTATTATTATCTATGCTATGCGCCAGCCTCATTATATAAATATTATTCTGAATTGTGCTGGAATAGTATCAAAAATAATCAAATGTGGTATTCTGCACCATGCAATTTTAATGATGTGTTCGATTGTGACGTTTCAATTAATAACAAGAAGGTATTTAATGAGTCATTGAACCTATACCCAGATAAGCGCGGTATGCGTCCAGGAAGTCAAATGTGGAAGAAACTTCGGTCAGTAATAGACCGGCAACTTCGGACACTACAAACCACATTTGATGAATTAAGGAGAACAACGGGTGTTTCTTGTTTCAGTGAAACAGACAGTTCTTTGCTGATGTGGGCACATTATGCAAACCATCATCGTGGATTTTGCGTAGAATATGACCTGCTTGAGATACTGCGTATTTTAAGATTCATTGCCGTCCCAGTAATATATTCTACACAAAGAACTTGTTTTGATTTCCTCAATCCGCAAAACATCAAAGAAGATACGGTGAAACTGTTGGTTCAGAGTCTGACTTCAAAATCTCCCGAATGGAGCTACGAAAAGGAGTGGAGAATTATTCGAGGTAACGGTGCTTGTGGTGATTCATGGAATGCCGACAAAAACGGAGCATTGCTTGATATGATCCAACCAAGTTCCATTGTTCTCGGGTGTGCAGTACAACCGGAGTTTGAACGAGAAGTAATAGATTATTGCTCTGCCAACAGAATCGATCTCTACAAGATGGAGAAAGATTCTATTCAGTATCGACTAAATAAAAAAGTGGTCTTGAGGTTTGATAAAGAAGATTAAAACAAATCCGTTACCTATGCAAAAAGCTGGAGGGCTAAGACACATCGTGTCTTGGCCCTCCGGCTCCAGTCTGTCGAAAAAGTCCAGCGAAAACTCGTCTTTTTCGTATATATATTTATTAAAATGATAAGATATGATAAGTTGCGCAAATTGAAAAGAGGATAAAAAGAGACATGGATTGCAAATCTCTGTGCCTGTTTTTCCTGTTCGGACAGGAGCGCATCCATCGTGTGGGAGCAGGATGGGTAGCCACTGCACGGACAGGCGGGGTGTCCAGAGGGGCGCAGCTCCTCTGGCTCTGGGTCATCCAATAGGGGCGGGCAGCATCCCTGTTGGCAAGGGGATTTCAAAGGGGAACGGCGTTCTCCTTTGGCTGGGGTGTTCAGAGGGGATGCGTTCCCCTTTGACCGGAAGAATCCAAAGAAACC
>CAZOKT010000235.1:0-3138 GCA_964580505.1 uncultured Parabacteroides sp.
CAACGAGAATCCAGTATAACGTTGACTATTCATATAAATCTTATCCAAATGCCCGACGATATCGATGTCTCCCGTTTCGACCATATCACAAGAAGAGTGATAGTAATGTTCTACCAATCTGCGGATATTCCCGCCATAATATCGGTCTACACCCTGCGAGAAATCGGAGAAAGAACCATCGATACACATCATGTTCGCTTCGATGAGTGGGTAAGAAACCGGCAGAAAATGAACAGAGCCAATCCGGTAATCCAAAGGTAATTCCCGAAAGTATGGGATAGAAGCATTATAAGATAAATCGAGGTAATCAATCTCCAAGCCGACATATATCTCTAACTGTTCGGCATATTTTTTCTTCAGGCGGGCTATTTCTGAAAGGTATTCATCCATATCTTCCTTCGACATATTCCACGATGTCTCAAAAGGCAAAGGGGAATGCGACGAAAAGCCACAAGCACGAAATCCATAACGGATAGCAAATTTGACGAAATCTTCCGGATAACTACGCCCATCACAAAAATTGCAATGGCTATGATAATTACTAAGTTGCATAAAAATAAACAATTGACAATGGATAATTGAGAATTGGCAGAACAATAAGAAATGGACAATTGACCCCTCAAGTAACCTCTTCATTGTCAATTGTCCATTATGAATAGTCAATTATTTAATGACTCCAAGCTCCTTCCCTACTTTGATAAACGCGTCAACTGCTTTATCCAGATGTGCACGCTCATGTCCAGCAGAAAGCTGGACGCGGATACGAGCCTGTCCTTTAGGTACTACCGGATAATAGAAGCCCGTTACATAAATACCTTCATCTTGCATCTTTGCTGCAAAATCCTGAGATAATTTTGCATCATAGAGCATCACCGCACAGATGGCCGATTGCGTAGGCTTGATTTCGAAACCTGCAGCCAGCATCTTATTGCGGAAGTAAACAACGTTATCCATCAACTTATCATGCAAGGCATTGCTTTCTTTCAACATTCTGAACATTTCCAAGCTGGCGCCTATAATAGCCGGAGCAACCGAATTAGAGAACAGATATGGGCGGGAACGCTGGCGTAGCATATCGATGATTTCTTTCTTTCCTGTCGTAAAACCTCCCATTGCTCCACCAAATGCTTTGCCCAATGTACCAGTAAAGATATCAATACGTCCATAGCAATCGAATTGCTCAGCCACACCATGCCCTGTCAGACCAACTACTCCTGCAGAATGGGATTCGTCCACCATGACTAATGCATCATACTTCTCTGCCAATTCACAAATCTTATCCAACGGAGCAACATTTCCATCCATTGAGAATACACCATCCGTAGCGATAATACGATGACGCTGCGCCTGCGCTTCTTGCAAACAACGCTCTAAATCCTCCATATCCGCATTCGCATAGCGATAACGTTTCGCTTTACACAAACGAACTCCGTCAATAATAGAGGCATGATTCAAAGCATCCGAAATAATCGCATCTTCTTCCGTAAACAACGGTTCAAACAGACCTCCGTTCGCATCGAAGCAGGCCGCATATAAGATAGTATCTTCCGTCTTGAAATAATCTGAGATAGCAGCTTCCAATTGCTTATGCAAATCTTGTGTTCCGCAAATGAATCGCACAGACGACATACCATAACCATGAGAATCCATTGCCGCTTTTGCCGCTTCAATCAAGCGTTTATTATCCGATAAACCCAAGTAATTATTCGCGCAGAAATTTAACACATCGCTCCCTGCGCCCACCTTAATGTCAGCACGTTGCGGGGTAATGATAATTCGTTCGTTCTTGTACAAACCGGCAGCTTTGATATTCTCCAATTCAGCAGCCAAGAAATCTTTAAATTTTCCGTACATACATTTTTCCTTTCTATAATTAATCCTCAATCCAAACATAACCATATTCGAATTGAAATCTAACTTTATTTGAGTTGAATTATGACTAAGTTTTAATCCGAACAAAGGTCATATTTTTTTTCGAGATAAACATAAAAAAATCAAGAAAATCATATCAAATCAATTTTTATTCTCCTACCTTTGTTCCCATAAAAACTAAATTTCTAAATATAATGAAGAATATTTTGATAATTGGCTCTACCGGTCAGATTGGCTCAGAGCTAACCATGAAGCTTAGAAGCATTTATGGAAACAGTAACGTAGTGGCAGGGTATATCCCAGGTGCTGAACCCAAAGGAGAGTTATTGGAGTCCGGTCCGTCGGCTTTGGTAGATATTACAAACGAACAGCAGATTGCAGAAGCCGTTTCTAAATACAAAATTGATACAATTTACAATCTGGCAGCCCTGTTATCAGCCGTAGCAGAGGCAAAACCTCAGTTGGCGTGGAAAATCGGAATGGGTGGATTGTTTAATGTATTGGAAGTGGCACGCGAAATGATATGTGCTGTATTTACGCCAAGTTCCATAGGAGTATTCGGCAATAATACCCCGAAAGACAAAACTCCTCAAGATACAATACGCAATCCGCGCACTATGTATGGCGTAACTAAAGTATCAGGTGAATTGCTAAGTGATTATTATAATATCCGCTTCGGCGTAGATACCCGTTCGGTTCGCTTTCCGGGATTGATTTCATACGTGACACCTCCGGGCGGAGGTACGACAGATTATGCTGTTGATATTTACTATTCAGCAGCAAAAGGAGAGAAATTCATTTGCCCGATTGCAGCCGGTACATTTATGGACATGATGTATATGCCGGATGCTTTGCGCGCAGCTATTGAGATTATGGAGGCTGATTCTACGAAATTCATTCATCGTAACTCATTTAATATCGCATCTATGAGCTTCGATCCAGAGATTATCTACAATAATATAAAGAAATATGTACCCAATTTCCAAATGGAATATCAAGTAGACCCTTTGCGCCAAGCTATTGCAGAGTCATGGCCGAACTCCTTAGACGATACTTGTGCCCGTCAGGAATGGGGCTGGAAACCTGAATATGACTTGGATGCCATGACGCAGGATATGTTGACTAAACTCAAAGCTCGTTTCCAAAAGTAAATCCATAAACCAGTAAGATGGTAGATTTATTTGCCTATGAGAAAACCAGGGCCATTCAGTAAACAGCATAAAATTAGCCAACTAATTCATATACAAAGCATTGCGAATTAGTTGG
>CAZOKT010000236.1:0-3119 GCA_964580505.1 uncultured Parabacteroides sp.
TAATGAATACAGCTTTTGAATATGTAATCCTAAATGATCTTTAGCAGTTTACAGATGCCATGTGTGCAATCAAATCCAATACCTTGTTAGAGTAACCTATTTCGTTATCATACCAAGAAACAACTTTAACGAAAGTATCAGTTAAATAAACACCTGCATTAGCATCAAAGATAGAAGTCAACGGGCAACCCAAGAAGTCTGAAGAAACAACGGCATCTTCCGTATAACCCAGAACACCTTTCAGTTCTCCTTCAGAAGCTTCCTTCATAGCTTTGCAAATATCAGCCTTAGTAGCCGGTTTAGCCAAGTTAACAGTCAAGTCAACAACGGAAACATCCAAGGTCGGAACACGCATAGAGATACCTGTCAATTTACCGTTTAATTCCGGAATAACTTTACCTACCGCCTTAGCAGCACCAGTTGAAGACGGAATGATGTTGCCAGAAGCAGCGCGACCACCACGCCAATCTTTCATAGACGGCCCATCAACAGTCTTTTGAGTTGCAGTTGTTGAGTGAACAGTTGTCATCAAACCGTTTACAATACCGAATTTATCGTTCAAAACCTTAGCGATAGGAGCCAAACAGTTAGTAGTACAAGAAGCGTTAGAAACGAATTGAGTACCTTTTACATAACTCTTTTCGTTAACACCGCAAACAAACATAGGAGTGTCATCCTTAGAAGGAGCAGACATTACTACATATTTAGCTCCAGCTTGGATATGAGCCTGAGCTTTTTCTTTAGTTAAGAACAGACCTGTAGATTCAACTACGTATTCTGCACCAACCTCGTTCCACTTCAAATCAGCAGGATTCTTTTCAGCTGTAACACGGATTTCTTTGCCGTTCACAATCAGCTTGCTGTTTTCCACATCTGCTTCAATAGTCCCGTTGAACTGACCATGCATTGTATCATACTTCAACATATAAGCCAAGTAATCAACCGGGCACAAGTCGTTAATACCTACAATTTGAATGTCGTTTCTGCTTTGAGCGGCACGGAACACGAAGCGGCCGATACGACCGAAACCATTAATACCTACTTTAATCATTGTAATAAAACTTTTATGGGTTTATTTAAATTCAATTCTATTCGTTTATGAAATTCAGGGTGTTTCGTTATTCCTTTGTTTTTCGCCTGCAAATTTAGTTATGTTTTTTTTCTCAGAATCAAAATCCGAAGAAAAAGTATGCGTGCCTAACATAAATTAATCTTTTTTCTTTCTAATGGGATTTATCTTTTGGGATTTGAATAATTTCAATATCTTTTTCTTTACCATGCGAATACTCCAACTTATGATGATAGGTTGGATAACATTCCATGCAACAGGAAGCAGAGTCTTTCCCAACGAAAAAAAATCAGCAAAGCCAAGGGGACTATATGTAGATGTTCCTATAGATGGATTTGAGGTTGATGCTACAGACTTCTCTGTTTTATTATTTGTCGTTTTCGTCGGGAACAATAAAGATGATATACCTGATAAAAGCAATGTACCTGCGTTATCTTGGATATAAGAAAAGGTATGTTCAATCTTTTGCTCATGTTCCTTGCAAGATTGATGGATACGTTGCTTATCGGCCAACAACTTCTCAATGGGGGTCTGTTGTGGAATGTCTTTCATCTTCTTTATTGTTTTGTTGTTCTTCGTTTGCCATCAATACAGCAATGACTGCATTCAGGATTTTCGCTTGAATCCAATTTGCATTCTTAATGGAGATTCCAATAAATAGCAAATATAGAAAAGCGATAATACCAAATCCGATAGCCGTATTGTCAAACAAATCACCCAAGAAAAAACCTAATGATAAGAAAAGAAATAAAATCACGAAAACGATAAGGAAAAACAAAATTAAACCGTATGAGAGCAGCCCGATTATTTCCCCGGTCTTCTCATACGTGTTTAATTTGAGTAGTTCCAGCTTAAAGTTGATGTAAGCTGAAATATCATTCTTGAGATTTTGGAAGATTTTCCCAGAATCTTTCATTACTCAGTAGCAGCTTCTTCTGCTGATTTTACTTCAGCTTTCCCTTCTTTATATTTCGCCAAAGCTGTGTTGAAGCCCTCTTTTACTTTGCCTACGACGTTGTTCAATTCATTCAATAAATCTTCTTTCTTGTCTGTGGCTGCCAAATATCCGACAGCTGCCCCTACTGCTGCTCCTACTACCAAGCCCAGCAATAATTTAGAATCTACGCTTTTCATACTTTTTCTTTTTAATTGTGTTTTTAATTAGATAACGTGCAAATGTAAGCAATTGTTTGGAATTATGCTATAATTCGTGTTAAAAAAGAGATGATTTGTGTACTTTGACCATTGCCCATTCTTCTTTTTCTTGAATCTCATCCATGCTCAGTCCCTGTTCCTCACAAGCTTTCTGAATTGCTGGAATATCTTTGGTGTAGAAGCCGCTCATGAGGAGAAATGCATTAGATACCATATGTTGCGCGTAATAACAGATATCATTCAGGAGAATATTGCGGTTGATGTTCGCAAGGATAATATCGAAAGAGCCGAAACGGGAAAGTATGTCGGCTCCGCCAAGCGCGGGAGTTATTGCATGAGCGTGATTAAGGGCTATATTCTCTACCGTATTATTATATGCCCACGGGTCGATGTCGATAGCCACTACCTGGGCTGCTCCCATCTTGTTTGCCAATATGGACAAAATTCCTGTTCCGCAGCCCATATCAAGTACCTCTTTGTCTTTTACGTCGAGGCTTAGCAGCATTTGGGTCATAAGGTAGGTCGTGGCATGGTTACCTGTACCAAATGCCATCTTCGGATCAATCACTATATCGTACGGATAATGCCTCTCTAGCTGATGGAAAGAAGCGTGTATTACGCATTCGTTACCTATATATATAGGTTGAAAGTAATGCTGTTCCCAGACTTCATTCCAGTTTTGCTCTGGTATCTGCTCGTATGTGTAATGGAATTGTACCTTTTCGAGGGGAAACTCCTTCAGTTTGGTTTGCAGGGTATCTTCCGAGAAAAAAGATTCCTGTACATAGGCTTGGAGGCAGCCCTTTTCTTCGGTAAAACTTTCATACCCGATTTCTCCCAGTTGGGCGGCCAATATATCATTTACAATAGCCGGCTCTATATCTGTTGTGTAGCT
>CAZOKT010000237.1:0-3098 GCA_964580505.1 uncultured Parabacteroides sp.
TGACCTTTGCAACGCAATCCGATACGAAAAGCGAGATGCAGCATAGCTTTGAGTGGGCAGGTCGCAATAGTTAAAAATAAAAATTTTAATAATATGAATTTTACATTTGCAGGCATTATGCCACAAGTTGAGCAGTCATATAATAATATGGCAGCTCACACCGAATTGAAAGCGATGATGAATCGCAGTGAGAGATTGAGCCTCTACTTCACCATAGACCGATACGGCTATGAAGCAATCAGAGTGGAAAGCAAGACGACCCAGAACTTTGCCTATCAAATCGACCAAGAAGCATTTGCGTGGGTGATGAACTATCTGATGAAAGGCGAAACAGAGGATTTCAACGTGAATCCCGATGCAGTAACCAAGTCCGAAGAAACGGATGCAAACAAGTTCCGCAAGGATATGTTGAAGCTGTTTGTGGAAAACGGAATAGGAAACATTCAGTTTACCCCCGAATTTCGGGATAGAATAGGCAAGCTCACAGCAGTAGTCAGCTTCCGCAACGGAACTATCCTTTTCTTTATGGAACGTGACGAGGAAATCACCGATTATTTACGGGAAAGAGGATTGATAAGATAAGCGATATTATTAACCGAGAGTTGGGGAGCAACCTAATCTCCCCACTCTCATAAAATACTTTTGAATTATGAACAAGAAAAATTTAAGGATAGATAGAGGACAAAGATTGTCTGATATTTACACGATTGAAACAAATACTATTCTCTGTAAGACGCTTACAGGATTGGGAGCTACTTATTCAGAAATCAAGGCTAAACGTCATTCCATTATCATAGAGCTGAACCAGCCGCCCATTGTTGGCAAATGCAAAGACCCGAAGCACAAGAAAGACAACCTTTTCGGGGTAATGCAGAAAATCACGGCAGATGATGTGATTGCATATCTTGAAGATGCCATTGCCAATGGTAAGCTCATTAAAATGCTATGCACGCCCGAAAGTTTCTACAAGGTCAAGCAAGCCTTTGAATACCTGGAACTGAATATGTACACGATGTGTTTCATGTTATTGGACGAGTGCCACAAACTTGTCAAGGACAACGATTATCGGGAGGATATAACTTTACCAATAGACGATTTCTTTCATTTTGACGGGAAAGCTATGGTGTCTGCCACTCCGATTATACCGTCAGACCCACGTTTTAAAGAACAAGAATTTACGCTTGTAGAAGTCAAACCCAATTATAATTATATCAAAGCAATGAGCATTGTTCATACAAACAACGTGCTTGAAGCATTGAAAGTGACCCTGCCCAAAATTCAACAGGTACAGGAAGAATCGAGAAGCATTTGCTTTTTCATCAACAGCACAGACATGATACACCAACTTATGAATAAGCTGAATATCATTGAGGACAGTGCGGTGTTCTGTTCCGCAAAGAGCGTGGATAAATTAAAACGAAACGGCTTCAACCGTGCTTATGATAATTGGAACGGCAAGCACAAGAAGCCTTATATGTTCTTTACAAGCCGTTTTTACACGGCATTGGATATAGAACTTAACGAAAAGCCCGATATTATCTTTGTCACAGAGCCTTACTTTGCTGAATATACGATGATAGACCCTTGCACAGATGCGGTACAAGCAATCGGACGTTTCAGATGTGGAGTTTCTACCATACACCATATAGTAAATACTAACGAAAGCTATCCGGTTAGAACAAAGTCCGGCATAGTGGAATATCTTAAAGCAAGCAGGGACGCATATATGACGGTCAAACGGATATATGATTGCGCAACCTCTTTGGAATCAAGAAATGCTTTCAAGGCAGCATTGGATATATTGCCATTTAACAAGATGCTCAAAAATGGCAGAACGGACTATTTCGCCATTGACAACTATATGGATGAAGCGTTGATTAAGTCCTCATACAATAACATTGATTCGTTTATGGTACTCTATGGAAAGACAAGCCATTTCAAAGCGGAAATGTCCGATACGCTATTTTATCCGTTAGGCGACAAGGAACGTCTTACGTTGGAGAACAAGAATATGTCAATAAAGGAAAGCCGTAAAAAGTTGGTGGAGATTCTTGAATCTTTGAAAAACGACATGGATTCTCCTATCATCCAAACGCACATAAGAGAACTCCGCAAACTTGACCCTTTTATAGTAGAAGCCTATGAAACAGTAGGAAAGGAAGTAATAGAGATAAACAATTACTCACCGAAGAAAATCAAAGAAGCCATAATACTGAAACGCTATCGGGAAAAGACAACAGGAATAGAATTTGTCCAGCTATTGAAGAACTCCTTTCAAGCAGGGAATTGCTATACATTGAAATATATAAAGGCTGAATTGGTCAGATTTTATAAGATGCTTGACATATCGCCCAAAAATGCGGTTACAGCACAGACTATTCGTGAGTTTTTCCAAGTCGAGGATTGCAAGTACAAAGGGAAAAAGGCATTACGACTAATAGAATCTCTCATATAAAAGACAAGGACTTTTTTTATTGATTGTCTATTTTATAGGGAGAATTTTAAAAAGGTACTTTCAATAAGAAATACTTACTGACATTCAATTTTACTCTATTTCTTAAATCCGCAGTCACTGACGATTGCGGATTTTTGAGTTTATATACTTGTTCTCTTTTAAGGTCAGTCGATGTTGTCCATCGGACAGAAGTCAGGTTCTATCAAATTTGCCTTATCCATAAATGACAGCTAAAATTTTGATATATATAGCAACACGCAATTTCAATGTGTGGCAACCCCTTTCCGACTTAAAAACGACATACAACACGGAACAGAATTTACGTCAATTAAAAAATATAAAAAGTGTTGCATACAAGCGGTTGCACCCCTAAAAACTCCCCCTCCCCGTAAGTGGAATGGAAAAGTAAAACCTATCCGATAAGTACAGGAGAAAAATATAACCTATCCTATTATAAACATCTGTAACTATATGACAATGATAGTCATTGTCCTTGTAATCAATAACACTTAATCCCAATTTATTATGGAAGCAACAGTATCATCCGTACCAATGGTACGCGGCAATCATTCTTCGTTTGCAGAAGAGGCAGAGTACATAACTTTTGAAGAAGTGAACGAACAACCGTTTATCAGTCCCAGCG
>CAZOKT010000238.1:0-3096 GCA_964580505.1 uncultured Parabacteroides sp.
TCCTCCGGTATCTCCGCGCTCTGCATTTCATAACGCGCCATAACAAACAGCAGGTCTGACAGGCGGTTAATAAATTGCAAAATGCACGTTGGCACTTCGTCGATACGGTTCAGTGTGCAGAGTCGGCGTTCGGCACGGCGCGCTTGAGTCCGTGCCAACTGCAATTGGGCGGCCACCGGCGTTCCGCCCGGTAATACGAAATAAGCCGGTTCTTCCATTCGGTTCATTAGCCGGTCAATTTCTTCTTCGCAATAAGTAGCCAGCTCATCCGGAAGCGGATTGGGGTTGTGGTCACGAACAACTGAGGGTGTTGCCACGTGTGACATGATGCCCATCAGCTCTGTTTGGATACGTTTTAGTATCACCTGATTCTCATGATCTATCGGCAGCATGGCGCGTACCATTCCTAAACGTGCGTTCAGCTCATCCAATTCTCCGTTTGCTTCAATGCGAATGTCGTCTTTGTCTATACGCTTTCCGCCGTGTATCCCTGTCTTTCCCGTGTCTCCTCTTCGAGTGTAAATACGTGCCATCTGTAATTTTTGTTTTTTAACTGAATGTATTACTGCGCAAACGAGCGATTATTCCTAAAATGAGAATCAGTATGATGGCTGAGCACAAATATCCGAAGATGCTATATACGTACTCGTTTTCCCCATACGAGTGCATACCGCTGAGGAAATAATTTACACCGAAAAAGGTCATCAATACGGAACCGAAAGCCAGCACGGAACAGAAATTGAACGACCAAATACTATAATACCAACGGCGGATGAGGCGCAAATGCTCTACCAATGCATAAACAACAATGGTAATGAGTGCCCATGTCTCTTTAGGATCCCACCCCCAGTAGCGTCCCCATGATTCGTTCGCCCAGATTGCTCCGAGAAAAGTGCCGATAGTCATAAATGCCAATCCGACCAAAAGTGCCATCTCATTAACGAGGGTTAATTCGCGAATACGCATGGTGAGTAGTGTATGATTCCGACTGTTTGAAAGTGTCATCATGACCAAGTTTGTAATGCCCAGCAGACAACAGATACCGAAAAAGCCGTAGGCTGCCACAATGACGGCAACGTGGAACATTAACCACGGGGATTTCAGCACAGGTACTAAGGGACTAATCTCCGGATCCATCCAGTTCAGTCTTGACACAAAGAGGATAATCCCGCCGAACAGCGTGGCTAATGCCATTGTGATGCGACTGCGTCGCACAAAACAAATTCCTGCAGCAACGGTAGCCCACGCCACATAAACCATTGTTTCGTAGGAATTGCTCCACGGAGCGTAACCTCCGATATACCAACGTACGCCCATGCCGTAGGTGTGAAAACCAAACATATGGATTGCACCAACCATCATTAACCAAGAGATTCGTTTCAACCACCACCTGTCTTGCCAGAACAGCAGAGCAAAAGTAGTTATCAATAGCAAGCCTCCAAAGACAAGATACCCGATTTTACACCAACGAAAAATGTTCATCTGGTTGTATCTGATTTCTGCCTGCATTTTTAGCGGGCTGATATCAAGCGTAGTGTTTTTAGCCTGCTGGTATTTTCCAATCATTGCTAAGACCTCGTCTGCTTTGCTCCAGTCTTGCGTTTGCAATGCTGTCTGCACTTCACTTAAATACCATGTGAAAATTTGCGAGACGAACATCGAATCTTTTCCGCTGTAAGCCGAGAGGTCTTCACCCGGTGCATACCAGCGGTGGGTCGGGTCGTCTTCTTTTGGGAAAATGCGCAGCAGGTGGTAATTCAGCAACAGATGGAGGATATTTACCTGTTCGTCCAGTTTCATCACATCTTTATCGAAGCGGGTACGTTCGTTCGGTTGTTTGCTATAAGCTGCTTCCACCTCTTGTCGCAGTCTGTAAGCGCCGTGCTGGTCGAACATTTGCAAATAGCTACATGTTTTGTCGGGAAGTTGATAACGGGAGATGATCTCTTTATTGGAAACAGGAATCAGCGGCGTACGCATCCACATATCCGGCATTGCCATGAGGCTAAGCAGAAATTGGTCGGGATTCAGTTTGCCGAAGTGTTCAGCCTTGTGCAGCTTGCGCAACACTTCGGAAGAGAAGGTGTTGATGGGAATCATACGTCCGCTTTCCGACTGCATTGGCAATGCTCCGAATGCTGCCGCATGTTTCGGACTCACCGTAAGGCGTTGCAAAGCATCATTTACCCTTTCGGGCTGCTCTTCTGCATTCGCAAGTCCGGAAAAAGCCAGGAAGCTGATGAGAAGCAGGACGTTTTTTTTTTCTGAGTACAGTTGCGTTAATTGTCTGCTTAACTGACGGAAGCGCGAGTTCTTCCCGAATAGGCTCAGAATGAAGCCCGCCAGCAACAGTACATAACCGCAATACGTGATATTTCGTCCGGCTACATCGTGGTTCACCGAAAGGACAGAGCCCTGTTCATCATCGTCGTATGATGCCTGATAGAAGCGATATCCTTTTACATCCAATACGTTATTCATAAAAATACGTGCATTGAGTTCTTCATTGTCCACATATACTTTGACGTTACTCTCAAAGGAAGAGGGACTGGTTGAGCCCGGATAACGCGTCAAAGTAAAGTCGATTAATTCCACATCGAAAGGCAAAGTATGGAAATAGGTCTTCGTTGTGGTACGGACAACTATGCGGTTGCTTCGTTCTCCTTCCCGAAGGTGCAATATTCCCTCTTCACTGAATAGATGAGTGCACATTGCGCCGGCCAAGATGATGATGAACGCGAAATGGATTGTCAGCATTCCCCATCTGCCCGATTCCCATAAACGCCGTTTCCAGATGATGGCAATAAAATTAACGACCATCAGGAATTGCCAGAAGATAAACAACGGCGAATAATAAACCAAAGTCTTGGCTGCCATTGTTCCCATGTATTTCTCTATCAATGTTGCTAAGGCCAATACTCCGGCATAGACCAAAAGAAGCAGGATGGTGGTCACATAGGACGTAAATATTCGTATCACGTGTTGCATTTGCCCCTCTTTAAGTTTTGGGACAAAGTTATATAAAAACGACGATACTTAGAGTCTATCTGTTTTTTTATTCCGTAAAAAACCGAAGAAAATAGATATGGAGAAGAT
>CAZOKT010000239.1:0-3061 GCA_964580505.1 uncultured Parabacteroides sp.
TCCGCCATCTTATGGGGAAATAAGTCAGAAGAGAAAGGATTTGGCAACTACATCAAGCCCGACTTTGTTCGGATTTATGCCTGACAATCAGATGAGATACAGGCATAAATCCAGACAAAATCGGGCTTGGTTTTTTCATCGGCTGCATAGACATACATGACATCAAAAGCAGCGTATCGTTAATAACTATATAAAAGACAACTTACACATTAAAGCGGAAGTGCATGATGTCGCCATCCTGAACGATGTAATCCTTGCCTTCTACACTCATTTTTCCAGCCTCTTTTACTGCTGTTTCCGAGCCATACGCAATATAATCTTCGTATTTGATTACCTCCGCACGGATGAAACCTTTCTCGAAATCCGTATGGATTACACCCGCACATTGTGGAGCTTTCCAACCTTTATGGAAAGTCCAAGCGCGGACCTCATCAGGACCTGCCGTCAAGAATGTCTGTAAGTTCAACAATTTATAAGCAGCTTTAATCAAACGATTCACACCGGATTCCTCTAAACCTATCTCTTGAAGAAACATTTGACGCTCGTCATAGGTTTCCAATTCAGCGATTTCGCTCTCTATCTTTGCTGCTACTACCAGTATTTCCGCATTTTCTTCTTTTACGGCATCGCGTACAGCTTCAACGTACTTGTTACCATTTACCGCACTGGCTTCATCCACATTGCAAACATACAGCACCGGTTTGTTGGTGAGCAGGAACAGGTCATGAGCTACTTTTTCTTCCTCTTTAGTCTCAAAGCTAATTGTACGTGCGTTCTTACCTTGTTCCAACACAGCTTTGTACTTGCATAAAACATCGTAAGCGATTCTTGCTTGTTTATCGCCACCGGTTTGTGCCTGTTTCTGCACCTTAGTAATACGGCTATCTACCGTTTCCAAGTCTTTCATCTGAAGCTCCATGTCAATAATTTCCTTATCACGCACCGGATTAACACTTCCATCTACATGAACAATGTTATCATCATCAAAACATCGCAACACCTGCAGGATTGCATCGGTTTCGCGGATATTTGCTAAGAATTTATTGCCTAAGCCCTCACCTTTGCTGGCTCCTTTTACCAAGCCGGCAATATCGACGATCTCTACAGTGGTAGGAATAACACGCTGAGGATGTTCAATCTCTGCCAGTTTATTCAGTCTTTCGTCTGGTACGGTTATGGTGCCCACATTCGGTTCAATCGTGCAGAACGGAAAGTTTGCCGACTGTGCTTTTGCATTAGATAAACAATTGAATAGTGTTGATTTTCCTACATTCGGAAGACCTACGATACCACACTTTAATGCCATAAGATATGTATTTATTTAATTCTTTAATTTACAAACTATAAAAGAGAACTTAAACGCAAAAGCGTAACAACGCCTCATTTTTTATTATTGGGCTGCTCTCTTTTATCGCGGCAAAGGTACTCATTTATAGAATAACTACAAAGCGTGATATTTCTCCACGATATATGTTGAAACATAGAAAAATGATTATAAATATTCGCCCCTACCTATTTGCCAGTGACAAATAGATAGGGGCGAATCGTTAGAAAAATTTCTCAGAAGCTCCTGTCCGGTTTGTAGGCACGACGTCAACCTTTATCAGGCAGTGTCTTATGTGAATGCTGCTTTCTGCATTGTCTCTTTATCCAGAGGTAATAGCCAGTGAGAGGCAAAGTTGCTCCCAGCAATGCAGCCAAGAACCAAAGGATGCGTGTAAACCATCCACCGAAACTGCCCACATGGACAGAATAAATCCAGCCGCGAATTTTGCCGGATGGAGCACTATCGCGGTAGAGAACTACGTCGATAATCTCGCCTGTGTGCGGATCAATAGTGTAACGGTCTGAAGCCCGCTGGTTGCCCAGCTTATCGAAAGAAACACTGGCACTACCACGCGAAACGCTGATTTGCTTGTAATCTGGGTTGCGCTCCTGCAGTTCTTCCAACACCTGCTGCCAGTTGGCAAAAGTATTCCCAGCTCTGTTACCCCGACGATCTTCGCCTCGTGTGACAATTTCGTTTCCCCGCTCACTCCTACCGACCTGCTGTGCGTTTCCATGTTGTTCCGTCTGCTGCAGTTCTACACCAAATAGTTTGTAGAAACCCGTACGATACCAACCAAATGACCAAGTCAATCCGGTCAGTCCCATCATCAAAAGGATGAAAAAGACGTACATACCGCCTGCTACATGCAAGTCGTGCCAGAAACGCATCCGACCACGATGAATCGTAATTGTCAGGCTTGTCTTCAAGGCTTTCTTCGTTCGAGGCCACCAAATGACGACACCAGTGATGAGTACTATCATAAACAGCAAAGTACTGATGCCTACTATCACTTTGCCCCAAAAGATACCATCACCCTCAGGTCGACTGTCCATGAGCCAACGATGCATACTGAACATGGAGGAGAAGAAAGCAGGACGTTCGTAGCGACCTGTTATCACACCCTTATATTGATCAAAGTAAATCGAAGCATGACGGGGCTTTGAAAGCAACACCTGATAGGCTTGGTCAGGCTGTGCCGACACCGTGACACCACTGACTCGGACATCTTCAGGTAAGGTGAGTGAAACAGCGTGTGCAGCATCTTCCACTGAAAGCGGTTTGCCCGAAGGCTCTACCCAGAACAAGTCCGCATGTATCATGCGGACTATTTCACTTTCAAACACCAGCATGGCTCCCGAAAAGCATATCAGCGTGATGATAATGCCAAATGGAACGGAAAGCCAAAGATGCAGTTTCTTAAACAGCGCCTTCATCTTTTTATTCCGAGTACGAGAGGATGCCCAAGGCCGAAATGCTGCTTATGCCGGACACCGTCAGGCCGGCTGTGGCCATACCGGTGCTGAGGTCAATCTTGTAGATGGTGGGGTCGTTGCCGTCGGTTGTGGTAACGGGAAGGTAGGCATACCCGTTGGCCCCGAGCGGAGTTCCGAAGCTGGAGAGATAATCCTCAGCGGGCAGGCCGTCCACCACGGTCAGCTTCTGGTCCTCGCCGTTGTAGATGGCAATCTCATTGCGCGGTGCGCTGGTGCCGGACATGTTCTCGGCTCCCTC
>CAZOKT010000240.1:0-3013 GCA_964580505.1 uncultured Parabacteroides sp.
TACATCAACTTATATTAAACTTAGATTACGTATAAAGAGCTGATTGACTCGCCGCAGCAAACACGGCGAATGGCCTCAGCAAACATATCTGAAATGGAAAGAATTTTCACTTTCTCGCATTTCTTGGCATAAGGAATAGAGTCGGTAAATATAATTTCAGTCAGTGCGGACTGATCTACGCGTGTAGAAGCCGGATCGGACATTACCGCATGGCTGGCGATGGCACGGACAGACTTGGCTCCGTTTTCCATCATCAGGTTGGCTGCTTTCGTGATAGTTCCGGCTGTATCAACCATATCATCTATTAACAAAACATCTAAGCCTTTCACGTCTCCGATGATACGCATTTCGGCAACTTCGTTTGCACGCAGGCGGGATTTATGGCAAATCACCATAGGGACACCCAAGTACTTGGAATAGCTGCTAGCGCGTTTCGTCCCGCCGACATCCGGCGTAGCGATGCAAAGATTATCCAAGGGTAATTCGTTCTTGATATAATCCAAGAATACGCTGGAAGCATACAAATGGTCAACCGGAACGTTGAAGAAGCCTTGAATCTGGTCGGCATGTAAATCCATTGTGATAAGACGATTGATGCCTGCCGCACTCAGCATATCAGCAATTAACTTTGCACCGATAGCGACACGAGGCTTATCTTTTCTGTCCTGACGAGCCCACCCGAAGTAGGGAATTACAGCGATAATAGAATGTGCCGAAGCACGTTTCGCCGCATCGATCATCAGGAGCAATTCCATCAGATTGTCTGCGTTAGGAAAAGTAGATTGTACCAAAAACACATCGCGGCCGCGTATAGATTCTTCATAAGAAATTGAGAATTCTCCATCCGCGAAGTGTTGAATATTCATCTGCCCTAATGGACATCCTAAACTGTTGCAGATTTTTTCTGCCAAATAACGGGAGTTTGTACCCGAAAACACCATGAAAGGAGTTTGTGCACTCATTATTCCGAATTTTTATCTGATAGTAAATAGATTTTAATGCCGCAAAAGTACAAAACAAATGCGAGACCTGTACTACAAATGATAAACAAACTTCAAGACAACACCAGAACAAGCCGGTATAGTCACTTTAAACGGCCATGCGGTAGTCAGTGTTGTGATAGTCTGCTTTCCACTTAGCAAATCGATTTGCAAGGCGGCTTGGTTATCTTTGATTTCCAACGTGCGGAATGCATCTTCCGGGATGTTTACCCAAACCATCTGCTCCGTATGGCTGAAATTGACTACCACAAGGATAACTTCGTCTTTGTATTTGCGCAGGAAAGCATATTGGTTGCGATTGTTAAAGAGGCGATTGGATTCGTTGGCATACATCAAGTCGAAGAATTTGCCTTCTCTGATAGCCATTTCGGTGCTTGCGATGTTCAAAATTTTGCGATACGTTTCGCGAAGCTCGCGTTGTTCATCCGTCAGTTTTCCGCCATCAAATTTGCCTTCGTTATTCCAATTGCGCAATGTCTCCAAACTCCAATAATCAAATATTGTAGTCCTTCCATCTCGTCCGCTGAAGCCTTCCTCATCCATACCGCGTTCTCCCAATTCTTGTCCTGCATAGATCATCATCGGGTTGGTATTCATTAATGCAGAAACAATCAGACCGGAGATTCCCGCACGCGCATCTTTGGCAAAGAAGTCCGAAGCCAATCGTTGTTCATCATGATTCTCTAAAAAGTTCAACATGTGCGGTTGGATTCCTTCTAAAGATTGCCAGCATGCCGGAATGTGGCTGGCCGGAGCTTGTCCGCAAATTACAGCGCGCAATGTATCATACAGTCCAACTTTATCATAAAGATAGTCGAAGTGTCCTTTGAAGAGATAGTTGCGATATTCCGCAGGATTATAAACTTCTGCAATGAAAGCGATATCATATTCATTTTTTATCAATGGAATCACCCAATTCCAGAATTCAACCGGAACCATTTCAGCCATATCACATCGGAACCCGTCAATACCTTTGCTTGCCCAGAAGCGTAAAATATTCAACATCTTGAACCATGTGTTGGGAATAGGGTCGAAATAACAAGTGCGCCCATTAACGTAATCCACCCCGTAGTTAAGTTTTACTGTCTCATACCAATCGTTTTGAGTAGGAAAAGCGTCAAAACGGTCATTTCCGGTCGCTTTTGCCGGAAATTCGCTATATTCCACATCGCTATCATTATCTGTAAAAGGCAATGTTAAAGGTTGTCCTGGAATGTAATAGAAATTATTATTCGGATCAAATGCTTTTGAGGTATTATCCGTTTGCCCTAGATCTTCGATATATAAATGACGGGCATAAGAGTGGTATTGACGAGCCACGTGATTCGGTACGAAGTCGATAATCACCTTCATGTCAGCCTGATGTGTTCTTTCCACCAACGCTTCGAATTCTGCTATTCTTTGATTGACATTATCCGCCAAATCCGGATCAACATTATAGTAATCTTTGATGGCATAAGGAGAACCTGCTTTCCCTTTTACAACGGCCGAGTGATCTTTCGGAATATGATATGCGGTATAATCGGTTTGCGTTGCATGCTCGATAACGCCGGTGTACCAAATGTGCGTGATTCCTAATTCTTTGATTTTGCTTAATGCCAAAGGAGTAAAATCAGAAAATTTACCCACGCCGTTTTCTGCCAATGTGCCGTTTTTAACCAAAGTGGCATTGTTATTTCCAAACCAACGGGGAAATACTTGGTAAATAATCATCTTTTCGGTTGCTGTATTACTCATATTTTCTTTCATTTGCTTTCTAATTAAAATATAGCTTCTCCTAAAAAGGATCTCAAATATGCAACTTTTTTCATTGCCAGAAAAACTCTTCATGATTTTTTTTGATTTTCCAAGTACCCCATCTGAAAAGAAACAAAGTGCATTTCGAGTGGGAGGTCATATAAAAAAGAAAATCATTGAGGACGTGAAAATTTCCTTTGCCTCAATGAATTCTTACTACAAATTAAGCGAAAAAGCTTAGCTTAACGTGAGTTCGATATAAGAAAGCAGATTAC
>CAZOKT010000241.1:0-2971 GCA_964580505.1 uncultured Parabacteroides sp.
GCCTGCGCCGCCGCAAGTCGTGCAATAGGTACTCTGAATGGCGAGCAACTTACGTAGTTCAGGCCTACTTTGTGGCAGAATTTGACAGATGAAGGCTCACCTCCATGTTCGCCACAGATACCGCATTTCAAGTCCGGACGTACGGAACGTCCTTTTTCTACTGCCATCTGAACTAATTGTCCTACACCGTTTTGGTCTAATACTTGGAATGGGTCTACTTTCAGAATCTTCTTTTCCAAATAAACCGGTAGGAAAGAAGCAATGTCATCACGTGAGTAACCGAACGTCATCTGTGTCAAGTCGTTTGTTCCAAACGAGAAGTATTCTGCTCGCGAAGCTATACGGTTGGCTGTCAGAGCGGCTCTTGGTATCTCTATCATTGTTCCAACTTTAAATGGGATTTCAAAGCCTTCTTCTTTGAACAGGGCTGCTGCTTCTTCGCGTATAACTTTTTCTTGCGCTTCAAATTCATATAAGATACCTGTCAATGGTACCATGATTTCTGGTATAGGGTTGTATCCCTCTTTCTTCAGCTCAATGGCCGCGCCTAAAATAGCACGTGTTTGCATTTGCGTAATTTCCGGATAAGTATTTCCCAAGCGACAACCACGGTGTCCTAACATCGGATTATGTTCGCACAAGCTCTCTACACGTTGCTTAATATATTGAATGGTTACTCCCATAGCTTTTGCCATTTCCTCTTGGCCTTTAGCATCATGAGGAACGAACTCATGCAATGGAGGGTCGAGCAAACGTATGTTTACGGGATAACCATCCATTGCTTTGAAGATGCCCTTAAAGTCTTCTTTCTGATAAGGCAGCAATTTTGCCAAAGCTGCTTTGCGTCCTTCTACATCCTCGGCTAATATCATTTCGCGCATGGCGATAATTTTTTCATTATCGAAGAACATGTGTTCTGTGCGACAAAGGCCTATTCCGATTGCTCCAAACTTACGCGCTACTTCAGCGTCATGCGGGGTATCGGCATTTGTACGAACTTGCAGTTTTGTATATTTGTTGCATAAGTCCATTAGTTCAGCGAAATCTCCAGAAACTTCAGCAGCTTTCGTTTGAACTTCTCCTTTATATACTTCGCCGGTAGAGCCATTGAGAGAAATGAAATCGCCCTCTTTCAATACAATGCCATCCACCTCTGCCGTACGTGCTTTATAATCAACATTGATAGCACCAGCTCCTGATACGCAACACTTGCCCATTCCACGAGCTACAACTGCCGCATGTGAGGTCATACCTCCACGAGCTGTCAAAATACCTTGAGCTGCAGTCATACCAGCCAAATCTTCTGGAGAAGTCTCGATACGTACCAATATGACCTTATGTCCGTCATCTTTCCATTTAGCCGCATCTTCGGCAAAGAATACAATTTGTCCGCAAGCCGCACCCGGAGATGCTGGCAATCCACGTGTCAATATTTTAGCTTTCTTTAGTTCTTCTTTATCGAATATAGGATGCAATAGTTCGTCTAACTTGTTCGGTTCACAACGCTCTATAGCAGTCTTTTCGTCTATTATGCCCTGATGGAGCAGGTCGATAGCAATCTTCACCATAGCTGCACCAGTACGTTTCCCATTACGAGTCTGCAAAAACCAGAGCTTGCCTTCCTGGACGGTAAACTCCATATCCTGCATATCGCGGTAGTGATTTTCTAACTTCGTCTGTATAGCATCCAATTCCTTATATATTTCTGGCATAGCCTCTTCCATAGAAGGATATTTAGAAGCACGTTCTTCTTCCGAGATACCAGCTAATTGTGCCCAGCGTTGTGAGCCTATCTTCGTAATTTGTTGCGGCGTACGAATACCGGCTACCACATCTTCACCTTGTGCATTAATGAGGTATTCACCATTAAACAGGTCTTCGCCAGTAGCTGCGTCGCGAGAGAAGCATACGCCTGTAGCCGATGTGTCGCCCATGTTTCCGAATACCATAGCCTGTACGTTAACAGCAGTACCCCATTCAGCAGGAATACCTTCCATCTTACGATACAGGATGGCGCGTTCGTTCATCCATGAATCGAATACCGCACAGATAGCACCCCATAATTGTTCGTAAGCGCAAGAAGGAAAATCTTGTCCTGTACGGGCTTTTACGGCTTCTTTGAAACGTTTTACCAATTCTTTCAGGTCATCCACATCTAATTCGTTGTCCAGCTTGACGCCTATAGCCTTCTTTACCTCTTCGATGATGGCCTCGAATGGGTCGATGTCTTCTTTATGGATAGGTTTCATACCCAATACCACATCTCCATACATTTGTACAAAGCGCCGGTACGAATCCCATGCAAAACGAGGATTGCCTGTCTTACGTGCCAATCCTTCAACCACTTCATCATTCAAACCTAAATTTAGAATTGTATCCATCATGCCCGGCATAGAGGCGCGTGCGCCTGAACGAACCGAAACCAGCAGAGGGTTCTCTGTGTCTCCAAATTTCGATTTCATCAACTCTTCTATACCATAAATAGATTTCTTTACATCTTCTTTCAAGATTTCTACTACTTTCTCTTTTCCTAACTCAAAGTATTCGGAACACACTTCAGTCGTAATGGTAAAGCCAGGAGGAACAGGCACTCCGATTAAATTCATTTCAGCCAGATTTGCACCTTTTCCGCCTAAAAGGTTCCGCATATCAGCACGTCCTTCAGCTTGACCATTCCCAAATGTATAAACTCTTTTTTTCTCCATGATATAAATTATGATTTATAATTGATTCAACTATAGTTTCAACGATATTGCAAAGATAGAACTTTAACTTGTGAAAAAAAGGACTTGGCTTTATTATTTTCTATGTTATTAAGCACAGATGTCGAAATAGGTTAGAAGCATTATCTGAGCCGTGAAATAGTTTAACGTGAGTTCGATATAAAGGAATAAATAAGGACATGAACCGACATCAGCTTGTAGATACTACCTCCGGACTACACAGGTTTAACCTCTAAGGCACTTAGGTT
>CAZOKT010000242.1:0-2951 GCA_964580505.1 uncultured Parabacteroides sp.
ATCGCTACCGTGACAACATGCTGGCCAAAATCAAGAACCCCGTTGAGAACGGAGTTCTCGAGATTGACCCGCAGAAAGCGATGAAGCTAGCAAAATCCGGTTACGGAGAGGTGGAACATGTAGCCATCTTCGATGAAGCCCAGCGTTCATGGACGCATAAAAGGCTTGCTGACTACCTCAAACGAGGCGGTACTTATGGGAACAAGCTTAAGGTGCCGAACTTTCCCTACTCCGAGGCGGCATTCCTAATCTGGTCTTTGGATCAGAGGGAGGACTGGGCAACGATCGTATGTCTGGTCGGTGGCGGCCAAGAGATCAACACCGGAGAAGCCGGTATTTCGGAGTGGATCAAGGCGCTCAACGAGAAATTCACACACTGGCGAATTTATATCTCCGACAAACTGACCGAAGCAGAATATGCCGAAGGTCGGATCAATGAACTATTGGCCGACAATGACAAAGTTACCTTCTCGTCAGAGCTTCATCTGGGAGTGAGTCTGCGTTCGTTCAGAGCTGAGAACCTCTCTGCGTTTGTACACTCTTTACTCTCTTTCAATCCGGATGCTTCCACTTGGTACAACTCAATAAAAGAGCGCTATCCAATTGTGCTGACAAGAGATATGGCCAAGGCAAGGGCTTGGCTGCGCAAGAACACCAGAGGTTCTCAACGATCAGGCGTGCTGGTCAGCAAGGCTGCCGCACGGTTCAAGCCCTTGGCTGTCGATATTCTGGAGCAAGGCGACGAAAATGCTGTACATTGGTTCCTGGAAGATAAAAATGACATCCGATCATCCAACTTCCTCGAAGACGCCGCAACCGAAATTCAGGTTCAAGGCCTTGAACTGGATTATACCTGCGTCCTATGGGATGCCGACATGAGATGTGAAAACGGACGGTGGAGATACTATAACTTCAACGGCCGGACAGCATGGCGAGAAGAAACGGGCCATACCGAAGGCAGCCTTGAACGAAGAAAATACATGTTGAACGCCTACCGAGTCCTACTGACACGCGCCCGCATCGGCATGGTCATTTGCGTTCCGGAAGGCAATCCCAACAAAACCATCGGTGGTTTCCCTGAAGATGCAACTCGACTACCTGAGTTTTATAACGGCACCTACGGATATCTCAAGTCGATAGGATTAGAGGAGATATAATTGAACGCAATTATATACTATTATAACCAAAAGGTAAAATGTCATTGTTATTCTTATAAAGATAACTAGGTTTGAGAGAATCTGTGTATATTTGCTGCAAAATATTTCGTAATGAAACGGATAAGCAGAAAAATATGCCTTAAATGGATTAAGCCTATATCTCTTATTTTAATAGGGATTATGATTGGAATCGGTGGATTAACTTTGTGGTTCTGTTGCTCAAATACTACAATAAAGGATACCAATGAGTATGACCCGTGGCTGATATCCTATTATTGTTTTCAAATCATAGGAGCTATTGGTACAGTGATGGCTGTTGTTGTAGCGTTGTCAAAAGAAGCTATAATGAAGTGGTTATACGCACCAGCTTTGAAAACTTCGCTAATAGATGAAGGAGTCACAGAAAACATACCCAATGAAAGCCAGCGAGTTCCAGAAGCCCAGTCCTTTGAATGTTATATTAATGTTGAGAATATAGGAAGTCTTGCCGCTTTGGGATGTAAGGTATTCATTAGTGATGTTAGGTTTGGAGTATCAAAAACTAATATAAAGATGATTAAGAACTCAAATAATCGACAATTAAGATGGGCTTCTTCATCCGTTGATATTCCTATTGGAATTTCCTCTAAGATAAAGTTGTTTGAAATTGTAAACCCTAATACTATAGGTACTCCTATAAGTCAGCCTATTCAAAATCCGAAAATAACGTTTAATGGATGTGAGTTGAAAAGAAATCAGTCCCAAAAAGGAACTTGGGAGATTAAATACTTTATCAGTTGTCAAAATGGGGAAGCCACAACGTTTATTATTACAATAGATTGGACTGGTGAATATAAAAGTCGTGCAATAGATATGGCAGAGGTTTTAAAAGTTCAAATTAAAGAAAGATGAAAAAACTATTTATTATTATATTAAGTCCTATCTCAAATGCTTCTGATATAAGAAAGAGAATTGAAAAATTAGGTGAGTATTATATTATCTATGATAATCAGTATTTGGTATTATCAGATATTGAAGATTCGCATTCTGTTTACTCTCAAATTGTTAAAGATGAAGATAATGTAGCAGGGATTGTTATTTTGAGTGTCCCTATAAATAACTTGACTTATTGGGGATACTCCGATAAAAATTTGTGGGAGTGGCTTAGAAAATATACAAAGGATAGTGTATAATAAGTTTTTTTTAAGAGATTTACTTTTATGGTAAGTTTTTTATATATCACCAAAGATAGTATATAGGCTAACGGATGCATCTTTCTACACCGAAGCAGCACTCATTAGAGCATTGGGAAGCCTTTATACTGCTTTTGGTTTTGTAGTTATTGTGATAAAATAGCATAAAAGATTGGTATTTAGACATTTGCAAGTTTTACTTATTTTTCGTATCTTTATTAGAGTTTATACAGAATAAGAAACAGGGCTTATGATTATCAGTGCCCTGAAATCTTATTCGGTATAATGTTTATTATATATATAAATCAGTGAAAAATTAGTGCAAATTACAATCTTTTCTACTTCTTCAAACAGTTTCCAGACGAGGACGCTTGCAGGAAGTATCTCGAAAAACGCAGGTGGGGTGATACTCCTGTCTGTCCGCACTGCGGCAATGCGCAAAAGATTTACCGATACAAAAATGGAAAAACTTTTAAATGTAAGCCTTCGGTAAACTACAGGTACCAAACCTTTACGTAACAATAACGACTGCCACTATGAACCTGATAGTTGCAGACGCTACTCGATTTTTGTTGTACCTATATGTTGCAGTAGGAACTAATTGCCGGATTGCACATTCTGT
>CAZOKT010000243.1:0-2943 GCA_964580505.1 uncultured Parabacteroides sp.
GAGGTACAGTGCGTCCTTATTTTCCAATATGGACGAGCGATAAAGTGTATGATCCAGACTATAATCCGGATGGAGTTTATCCGCGTATTGTGGGTGAAAGTTGGTATGAATCAGGTGCCGGAAATACGAGCTATTGGTTACGAAACGGAGCCTACCTTCGTTTGAAAAATTTGAATATCGCATATAATTTGCCTCGTCCATTTTTACAAGCGTTAGGTATTACGCAGGCACAAGTGTTTATGAATGCAACTAATTTGTTTTGCATTTCGGCAGTCACGGAGTTTTTGGATCCCGAACAACAATATTATGATTCTTATCCTTTGATGAGGACATTTTCATTTGGACTTAATTTTTCATTTTAATTAAAAACGGAAATAGTTATGAAGATGGAAAAAATTAAATATACGATAGCAGGAAGCATTATCGCTATTTGTGGAATGATTACCGGTTGTAATACGTTAGATATAGATAATTTGGAGAGCTATGATGAGTCGCTGGTTTGGAGTGATGAAACTATGGCCGAAGCTTATGTCAATAATCTGTATTCAGAATGTTTTGATAATTGGACTCCAAGTGCTGATTATACTTCAGAACAAATATCAGGTATCCCTTGGTATTTAGGAGCAGTTACGGAAACGAGTAGTAATTATAAAAGATGGACTTATACAGAAATGCGTCATATCAATGAGGCTATTTCGCGTTTGGAAGAAGGTTTGATTGATAGTGAGACCGCTAATTCTTTGTTAGGACAAGCTTATTTCATGCGTGCCTATATGTATTATTGGATGGTTTGTTATCATGGAGGAGTTCCTTATATTAAGGTTCCACAAGACTTGGAAACGGACGATTTGTATGTATCACGTAATTCGACTGCAGAATGTTTTCAGTTCATGATTGAGGATTTGGATTATGCCATTACGTTGCTTCCAGAGAAAATAGCTGGCAGTTCTTCGGATTATGGGCGTATTGACCAATGTTTTGCAAAAGCATGGAAAGCGAAAACATTATTGTTGAAAGCTTCACCCCAGTTTAACCCGACTAATCCGTATGACAATATCTATTGGGAAGAGGCTTATACGGCTGCAAAAGAAGCATATGATTTTTGTGTGGCAAATGGTATAAGTTTAACTCCTAATTATAGTGATATTTGGTTACAAGAACAAGGACCAGAAGTTGTATTTGCCGTTATTAATTCTAATCCGAATAAGACGTCAACATGGGAATCCCAGACACGTCCTGCTTCTGTCAGTCGTAGCACTAACAGTTATAACCCGACTTGGGAATTTGTGCAATCTTTCCCTATGTTGGATGGGAAAAAATATGATGATCCAACGGGTAAATATTATGTAGGAGACGAGGAAAGTTTAATGCAGTCTTTTTGGATAAACCGGGATCCGCGTTTCGATGAGGTTTGTTTGTATAACGGAAAGGAATATCCGGTATCAGGTAAGTCGGATGGATACAGGCAATATAATGCTTTAGGTCTTGGCAGTGGTGATGACCAATATGGTGTGAATCCTGCGGCGAATACAAATGCTTCAAATAATGATGTGTATACAGGTTTTTACATATATAAGGCTGCAGATGTTTCACTAAGTCAAGAATCTGTTTTAACTTATGATGTGGATTATATTCTGATGCGTTTTCCGGAAGTCATGTTTATTTACGCAGAAGCAGCCAATGAAATGGGGTTTTCGGATGTGGCTATTGATATGTTGAAACAGATTCGTGAGCGCGCAGGGATAGAGCCTGGTGATGATGGATTGTATGGCTTAGACGTAGGGAGTCGTGAAGCAATCCGTCAAGCTATTTTGGATGAGCGTAATATCGAATTGTGTTATGAAGGACATCGTTTCTGGGATTTGCGGCGGACTCGCAATATGATGACATTGAACGGACAGACTAAGCATGGTTTGGAAGCAATAGCTATTAATCCGGATGGTTCTGATATGGCTCTAAGTGAAGCTTTGGAAAAGGCGAATAATAATGAGTTGACTACAGGTGATTTCCGCTATGAGAAGCTTCAAGTTCCTTACAATCAGGCTGCCGAAAGAACTTTCATCTTAGATGAGTCCTATTACTTCTTCCCGATTCAAAAATCAAATTTAGATGAAAATCCGAACTTAGAACAAAATAATAACTGGGGCGGGACATTTAATCCAACGATGGAAGAATAACAAATGCTCGGATAGTGCTCAAATTACAAAATAAGCACTATCCGAGTTTCCTATAATATATGTATTAATTATAATCAAAATCGAATGAAAATAGCATTTTCTTTATTAGTAGCAGCCTTGCTATCAGTGTTTGCCTCTCCGGTTCAGGCTGAAAATAAGATAACAATTGGCGTTATTCAATATGATTTAAGCGATATTGATAAGAGTTTTAAAGACTTGCATGAGCAAGGATTCGGCTCGTGCGAGATTAATTATCGGGCAAATACGCTTACGGAAGAATTTGCTCGGCAGGTAAAAGAAGCCTCGCAAAAGTATAATATAAAAGTAACGACGGTAGTAGGAGTGCCGGGAAGCAAAAATGTTTGGAATTTCCGTCAGGGACCTGCTACGATCGGATTGGTTCCGAAAGAAGGAAGGGCTGAGAAGATTAAAGTTTACCATGAAATGATTGATTTCTGTGCGATGGCAGATATCCCGGCTATGCACTCTCACTTTGGCTTCATTCCTGAAGATTGTTCTTCCGAGCAGTATAAGGACTTTATCCAAGTGATGCAAGATTTGGCCAATTACGCGAAGAATAAGGGTGTAATGATTTACTTTGAGACGGGCCAGGAGACACCTATAACTCTGATTCGCACGATTAAGGATATCGGGACTGGCAATGTGTTTATCAATTGTGATTTAGCTAATTTACTGATGTATGGAAAAGCCAATGCTTTGGATGCCGTAAGATTATTTGGTCCGTTGATTAAGGAGTTTCATGCAA
>CAZOKT010000244.1:0-2940 GCA_964580505.1 uncultured Parabacteroides sp.
ATTATTTTTTATTATCTTCGCGAGAAATCCGAAAAGGAATAAATCGTATGGTGCGAAAAAACTATTCATGGACTTCGTTTATGCTCAGGTTTATGTACGTCATTACCATTCTGTTGGTGCAAACAGATGTATTGACGGCTGATGATGTCGTACCGCATTTTCAGAATGGGATATATTATATTATGCTTGTTGACGAAGCAGGCGATGAAATAGAACCAGATGATGATTATACCCGCACGCGGACAGGCTATTGCCCTTCTGTGGCTTACCTGCCCATCTTGCCGACACTAATTCCTAATCAATATATTTTATCCAAGAAAAATCACACACCAAAACCGACAGATTGTATCATCTGCAAAAACAGCAGGCAGGCTGAACTCTGTATCTTTCTGATTTAGCCCATACTGAGATGTGTATCTATGTATTTGCTAAATCCAACTACCCTCATAAGTTTTACGTCGTTTTTACCATTATATTCTGCGCTTTTTACTACCTTTGTCCGTCCTTTTTATAACGATAAATTAACAGAAATAATATATACGTATGTTTGACAATCTGAGTGAACGCTTAGAACGTTCGTTTAAATTGCTGAAAGGTGAAGGCAAAATCACCGAAATCAATGTGGCAGAAACTCTTAAAGATGTACGCAGAGCCCTGCTGGATGCCGACGTAAACTATAAGGTGGCCAAGACATTCACGGATAAGGTAAAGGAAAAAGCACTGGGACAGAACGTACTGACATCGGTCAAGCCCAGCCAATTATTGGTGAAGATTGTGCATGATGAATTGGCAACCCTGATGGGCGGAACGACAGCCGATTTGAATCTGGAAGGGCGCCCTGCTATCATTCTGATGTCCGGTTTGCAGGGTTCGGGTAAGACCACCTTTAGCGGCAAACTCGCCAATATGCTGAAAACGAAAAAGAATAAAAAACCCTTGTTGGTGGCATGCGACGTATATCGTCCAGCGGCTATTGAACAGCTTCGCGTCGTAGGCGAGCAAATCGGCGTTTCCGTCTATATGGAAGAAGAGAACAAGAATCCGGTGGAAATAGCCTTGCACGCCATTCAAGAAGCTAAGGCGAAAGGAAATGACTTGGTTATTGTCGATACGGCGGGGCGTTTAGCCATCGACGAACACATGATGCAGGAAATTACCGCCATCAAGGCTGCCATCCATCCCAATGAGACGTTGTTCGTGGTGGATGCCATGACTGGACAAGATGCCGTAAATACAGCGAAAGAATTCAATGAGCGCCTGAATTTTGACGGGGTTATCCTGACGAAATTGGATGGTGATACGCGAGGCGGTGCGGCTCTGTCCATCCGTACCGTAGTGGATAAACCGATTAAATTTATCGGTACCGGCGAGAAGATGGATGCACTGGACGTCTTCCACCCTGAGCGCATGGCCGACCGAATCCTCGGCATGGGGGATATCGTTTCATTGGTAGAGCGTGCGCAAGAACAGTATGACGAAGAGGAGGCAAAGCGGTTGCAGAAAAAAATCGCAAAGAACCAGTTCGACTTCAATGACTTTCTCGCCCAAATCCAGCAAATCAAGAAGATGGGTAATTTAAAAGAACTGGCATCTATGATTCCGGGTGTTGGCAAAATGTTGAAGGACGTAGACATCAATGACAATGCGTTCAAGAGTATTGAGGCAATCATCTACTCCATGACCCCTGCCGAGCGCATCAATCCGACTATCCTCAACGGCTCGCGCCGCAATCGCATCGCAAAAGGCAGTGGAACTTCCATTCAGGAGGTCAACAAATTATTAAAACAATTCGACGAAACCCGCAAGATGATGCGTCTCTTGGCTACGGCAAAGCCCGGCTCCAAGAAATTCCCCATGATGCCTAAGATGCCTAATTTCAGAAGATAACAAACAAATAAAAACAGTATGGATTATCAATTATTAGACGGAAAAGCTACCGCTGCCCAGATGAAACAGGAAATGGCGGAAGAGGTCGCACGGATGAAGGCGGCAGGCGCAAAGGTTCCCCATCTCGCAGCTATCTTGGTGGGACATGATGGGGGCAGCGAGACTTATGTGGCCAACAAAGTGAAAACGTGCGGGGAAATCGGATTCAAATCCTCCTTGATTCGCTACGAGGCAGACGTCACCGAAGAGGAGCTGCTCCGCAAAGTATACGAACTCAACAACGACCCTGACGTGGACGGATTCATTGTGCAACTACCGTTGCCTAAACATATATCGGAACAGAAAATCATTGAAGCTATCGATTACCGCAAAGATGTGGACGGATTCCATCCTATCAACGTCGGGCGCATGGCCATCGGGCTACCCTGCTTTGTCTCGGCAACTCCCGCTGGCATCCTCGAGCTGCTGAAGCGTTACCACATTGAGACGCGGGGAAAACACTGCGTCGTGCTGGGTCGCAGCAATATCGTGGGCAAACCGATGGCAACGCTGATGATGCAGAAGGCGTATCCGGGCGATTGCACCGTGACGGTGTGTCACAGCCGCTCGCAGAACCTGAAGGAAATGTGCCTACAGGCAGACATCCTCATCGTCGCATTGGGAGTTCCGGAGTTCCTGCGGGGCGACATGGTGAAAGAAGGCGCGGTAGTGGTTGATGTGGGCACCACGCGCGTACCCGACGCCTCGCGCAAAAGCGGCTTCCGACTCTCGGGCGATGTGAAGTTCGACGAAGTGGCACCCAAATGCGCATACATCAGTCCGGTGCCTGGCGGCGTAGGGCCGATGACCATCATCTCCCTGATGCGCAACACGCTCCTTGCGGGAAAGAAAGTCATATACCCATAAACGTGCCTTGGAGGTCTGCCGAAACGCTTCGGCAAACCGCCTGTGAGCCTCAAAATGCTCCCAAAGCGTTTCGGCAGGTCTCTGACTGGCTCAGAGCATTTAATTCAACGTGAGTTCGATATAAGAAAGCCGATTACGGCAGGAGAA
>CAZOKT010000245.1:0-2923 GCA_964580505.1 uncultured Parabacteroides sp.
TGGTGCAGGATGCGCAGATTCATACACTATTCGTAGGTGAACAATTACAATATAACAATGCAAGGATTGTGCAGAAACAACATCCGGATGTGCTTAAACGCCTCGTTGTTTATGACTCTTCTGTTCGACTGAATCCGGAAGATAAAACCTCGGTTTACTTCGAAGATTTTATCCGCTTGGGGAATAATGCACATGCAGAATGTACGGTCAAGATTCGGACAAGCCAGGCAATACCCGCAGATGTCGCAACAATTATATATACCTCCGGAACAACAGGCCAATCAAAAGGCGTCGTTCTAACACATGCCAACTTTCTGGAGGCGATGCGGACGCACGATATCCGGATTCCGCAGGTAAACGATAAAGACGTGTGCATGTGCTTCTTGCCATTGACACATATCTTTAGCATGGGATGGACTTGTGTCTGTCTGACGAAAGGCGGTTGTATCGTAATAAACCAAGACCCCAAGAAGATACAACAAACCCTGCCAGAGGTGAAACCTACCACGATGGCAAATGTGCCGCGCTTTTGGGAAAAAGTTTATATCGGCGTGCATGAGAAAATCAACAACTCCTCTCCTACTTTACAAAAGTTATTTCGTGATGCAATCAAAACAGGGCATGAATACATTCTCAACTACCGGCGCAAAGGGTTGAAAGCCCCGCTGAAATTAAAGACAAAATTTGAGTTCTACGATAAAACGGTATTTTCTTTACTGAAACGTGTGTTAGGCTTGCAGAATGGTAAGTTTTTTCCTGTGGCAGGTGCACCTCTATCTGATAAAGTGCTGGAATTTCTCCTTTCTGTTAATATCCCGCTCTATTATGGTTATGGATTGAGCGAAACGACCGCCACAGTCTGTTTCTTCCCGGATAAGAATTATGAAATTGGTTCTATCGGCATTGTCCAACCGGATTTGCAAGTAAGAATCGACCCCGTGAATAACGAAATTTTAGTGAAAGGGAAAACCGTAATGAGCGGTTACCACAATTGCCCTGAAGAAAATGCGAAAGTATTTACAGAAGATGGATATTTTCGTACAGGTGATGCGGGACGTATGGAGGGAAACACGCTCTATTTCCTCGAACGTATCAAAGACTTATACAAAACTTCCAATGGAAAGTATATCGCTCCGCAGGCTATTGAACTGAGCATCACAAACGATCCGTACATAGAGCAGATTGCGGTAATCGGCGATGAACGGAAATTTGTAAGCGCACTTGTCGTTCCGAACTATGTTTTGTTGGAGCAATATGCCAAAGCCCGGAGCATTCCGTTTACATCACGCAAAGAACTGGTGCAAAACGAACAAATCCATAAATTGATTCAAGCTCATATCGAAGAACATCAGTGCGACTTGGCATCGTATGAGAAAATCAAACGTTTTACACTTCTTGCCGAACCTTTTTCGATGGAGAATGGCGAATTGACAGATACATTGAAATTGCGCCGGCGCATCGTAGCAGAGCATTATGCAACAGAGATAGATGCGATGTATGCGGAATAAAGTAAACTTTTACAGGAAGCATATTTTAAATTATTACTATCTTTACAACGTTAAACATAATTAGAGAGATTACAGAAATGATTACAGCAGACCAACTACACAATGTAGTGGAGCGCGAGCAAGCGCTGAGGGGGTATCTTTGACATTGACGGCAAGACTATCCAATTAGAAGAAGAAGAACTTCGTACGCAAGACCCTGGCTTTTGGGAAGACTCAAAACGGGCAGAAGTGCAAATGAGAAAGGTGAAAGACCTGAAAAAATGGATTGAACTTTATAACGAAGTAAAGGTTGCGGCTGATGAGTTACACCTGGCGTACGAATATGTAAAGGAAGGTATCGTTTCGGAAGAAGAACTGGAAGCCTCTTATGCAAAAGCGGTCGAGTTGATTGAAAATTTGGAGTTCCGTAATATGCTGCGGGATGAGGCAGACCAGATGAGCTGCGTTTTGAAGATTAATTCAGGAGCTGGAGGTACGGAAAGCCAGGACTGGGCATCTATGTTGTATCGTATGTACGTTCGCTGGGCAGAAGCACATGAATATAAAGTATCGGTAGCAAATTATCAAGATGGCGATGAAGCGGGAATCAAGACAGCAACGCTCAATATCGAAGGAGATTATGCTTATGGCTATCTGAAAAGCGAGAATGGCGTACATCGCCTTGTCCGTGTATCGCCTTATAATGCACAAGGCAAACGTATGACATCATTTGCATCTGTATTTGTAACTCCATTGGTGGATGATACGATTGAAGTAAAAATTGACCAGGCAGCTATCTCATGGGATACATTCCGTTCAGGAGGTGCCGGCGGGCAAAATGTGAATAAGGTAGAATCGGGTGTACGCCTGCGTTATCAATTTAAAGATCCTTACACAGGTGAAGAGGAAGAAATCCTCATTGAAAATACTGAAACTCGCGATCAACCGAAAAATCGTGAAAATGCCATGCGCCAACTCCGTTCTATCCTTTATGATAAGGAGCTGAAGCATCGAATGGCGGAACAGGAGAAGATAGAAGCAGGGAAAAAGAAAATAGAATGGGGTTCTCAAATTCGCAGTTATGTGTTTGATGATCGTCGCGTCAAAGATCATCGTACAAATTATCAAACATCAGATGTAACCGGTGTAATGGATGGAAAAATAGATAGTTTCATCAAAGCATATTTGATGGAATTCGCCGGCTCGGATACTTCTGTGAAATAAAAACGCAAAAATCAGGCTGCAATATTTGCGTATCTCAAAAATATATAGTAATATTGCAGCCGATTTCAGCAGTACTTGAAATACAGGTCCTATAGCTCAGTTGGTCAGAGCACCTGACTCATAATCAGGGAGTCCTTGGTTCAAGCCCAAGTGGGACCACAAGAGAAGGCTTTGCGACGATTTCGCAAAGCCATTTTTATTTACGATTATTC
>CAZOKT010000246.1:0-2912 GCA_964580505.1 uncultured Parabacteroides sp.
TTAGGTTGTACCTTTGAGGCACTTAGGTCAGACGGTTCTAATTCTCGTTCTGGTAATATTCGATAAGCCCTCGCATAGGAGATTGCTCGATCTTCCCGGCTTCGAGGGATAAAGAATGCATGGCATCGCGTAGAACGTCTTGAAAATGATAGGCAATGGATCCGACAAAGTGTACCGGATAATGCTCATAGTGTGTGTATAGCATGACGTTGCGCTGGAAGAAGTTTTGGAAGTTGTTGTATATCATCTTATATATGCTATCTTCCCAGATATACTCTTTCAAGAAGGGGGTTAAGCTTGCTAAAAAACGGTTGGGAAAGAGTTTACGATATACGTTTTCCATAATCAGTTCCGAAGTCAAGTTGTATTCTTCCAAGAAACGTCGGCAGATGGATTCAGATAGTTGGCGTTTCAGGCAATTGCTAACCAATGCACGTCCTAATGCGGCGCCACTGCCTTCGTCTCCTAATATGAATCCCAATGGGGCAATTTGCTCTATAATCTGTTTTCCGTTATATAAGCAAGAGTTGGAACCGGTACCCAAGATGCAAGGAATGCCCGCATAGTTCCCGCACAGCGCATGTGCCGCAGCCAATATGTCGCTATATACGGTTATCGGAATGTTCCAGAACGACCTTAGTGCACGAGCAACCACCGCATTCTTTTCCTGATATGCACAGCCTGCACCATAGAAATAGATGGCGGAAGGACTCGATTCAAGACCCTCGAATTGGGGTAACAGCTCTTTTGCAATTATATCTTTAATCTCTTCTTCTGTTAAGAAGTAGGGATTTAATCCTGAGGTAAATAGACTTTTCCCCAACTTCCCTTGTGTGTTCACCAAGCACCACTCCGTCTTGGTTGAACCGCTGTCTGCTATTAATCTCATGTTTTTCATAAAGTGGTTAAGTTTAGATTCCTACATATTTATATGAAACTATTCTGTATGATATAGACGGCTGCTCCGGCCAGATAACCTGACAAGGCCAAGAGGGAAATACGCTTCAGGTACCAGATAAAGTGGATGCCTTCCAAGCCCATCACTACTACTCCTGCTGCCGAACCGATAATCAACATACTTCCGCCTACTCCTGCACAATAAGCCAGGAATTGCCAGAAAGTCCCGTCCACCATGAAGTTCATCATATAGGCTGCTGAGGCACTGTTCGCTACCATAGCTTCTGTGACAATCGGGTACATACCGATGGCACCGGCAACTAATGGGACGTTATCCACAACGGCTGATAACGTTCCGATAATCAGGCTCACCACATATACGTTCCCTACGCTCAAGTCCAACCATTCCGCGAAGTCTTGTAACAGTCCGGTGTAGCGCAAGACATCCACTGCAAGCAGGATACCTAAAAAGAATAGAAGAGTATTGCCGTCAATGCGGTGTACTACTATGCTCAGACGCAGTTTGCGGCTTTCATCTATATGGTCTTTCTGACCGTACATAATCTCTGTGAATACCCATAGGAGGCTTACGCCTAAAAGGACGCCCATGAAAGGAGGCAGATGTGTCAATACCTTGAAGATGGGAACAAACAATAAGCACAATATGCCGATAATGAAGATAGCCTTGCGTTCGCCCGTAGATAACAGGTCGAAAGCATCGCTCTGTTTCGTATCGGCTATTCTGGGAGGAGCCGTTACCTCGCCATTCAGGAAGCGGAGCATCAACAGCATCGGGACAAGCATGGAGGTGAGACTGGGTAAGATAAGGTGCGGAATCGTTGCGCCGGTCGAGATATTGCCATTCACCCAGAGCATAATGGTCGTTACGTCTCCGATGGGCGACCATGCGCCGCCACTATTTGCCGCAATGATAATCATGCTTCCAAATATCCAGCGTGTCCTTTTGTCATTTATAATCTTGCGTATCAACATAATCATCACAATAGATGTAGTAAGGTTGTCCAGAACTGCCGACATGAAGAAAGTCAGTATAGAGAGGAGCACAAACAAACGTCTGGTTTTGCGTGTCGTGATATGGTTGGTGATGAATTCGAATCCGCCATGCAGATCTATCAGCTCCACAATCATCATTGCGCCGATTAGGAATATCAGTGTCTGGCATATTTCACCCATGCTTTCTATGATTTGATGGGAAATGATGTACTCCTTCGTCTGCTCTGTTAAGCTCAAAGAAGCGATGGAAGGCTCTTGTATAAACTCTTTGAACGATTCGCTCGTGATGACATGCGCCAACTCCGGTGCACAATAAACATACAATATCCAAAGCACTATACCGGTCAGCAATGCCGTTCCGGCCTTGTTTATCTTCAAAGGATGCTCAAGGGCAATCACCAGATAGCCTAAAAAGAACACAATTAAAATAGCAGTTAACATGGTCTATCGTTTTTATATTACTCTTTGATCGAACAAATATAAACATATTTTTACGTGAAGGCAAATATTCCTTGATTTTTCCTTCCTATTTCGCTCTATTTTCCCGTAATATTTGCCAATTGAAAATGAATACCCGTTTTTGCTACCGATAATAATAGCACGATGCGGTAGACACGGGTGCGGTTATCCGGTGCTTCCACAGCAATAACCGAAATGCCCCCATTATCATTGAGACAACAGGCCGCTAAAGATAGCCGCAGACACCCACTCGTGGGTCGCAAAACAAGTCATATGTGGGTGGCAATGGCAAATATTATAAAGATTTCGCCTGTGGAGTATGGCAGAGGTGGTTTTCGTATTCGCTCGGCGTTTTTCCCACGATGCGTTTGAACTGTCGGTTGAAGTTGGAAATATTGTTATAGCCGCAATCGTAGGCTATTTCTCCGATAGACTTATGGCGGTAGGCAAGCAGCTTTGTGGCATACGAAATTCGCAACCCGACGAGGTATTCGAACAGCTTCTTGCCCGTGTGCCTCTTGTAGTAACGGCAAAGCGCACTT
>CAZOKT010000247.1:0-2874 GCA_964580505.1 uncultured Parabacteroides sp.
AAAAAAGAAGCTGTGTCGGATATGACATGGCTTCTTTTTTATTTTTCCCTCAAGCTTTGGGGATAAGATACAATCTTGGGGCAATTCTTTTTTTACTAAGTCAAAAGTTATTATATTTGCCCGATAAACGCAAATAATAAATTAATCGGTATCATGGCGAAAACTAAAGAAGAATTGCTGGCGATTTTAAGCAAGTTCGAATTGGAAGAACCTGTTGTTTCTGCTGAACCTTTCGGGAATGGTCATATCAACGATACATTGAAAGTTACAACAGCTGATGGTGAAACGAAGTATGTATTGCAACGAATCAATCATCTTATCTTTACGGATGTGGAGATGTTGCAGCATAATATCCATACAGTCACATCGCATATCCGCGCCAAACTAGGGGCTCGCGGGGAAAAGGACATAGACCGTAAAGTGTTGACGTTCTTGCCTGCAAAAGACGGAAAGATGTATTATTTCGATGGGGAGAGCTATTGGCGCGTGTCGTTGTTTATTCCTCATAGCAAGAGTTATGAGGAAGTTTCTCCGGAGCTTGCGTATGAGGCCGGCAAAGCGTTTGGCGATTTTCAAACCTTGCTTTCGGATATACCGGAAGGCACTTTGGGCGAGACGATACCGAATTTCCACAATATGGAGTTCCGTTTGCAGCAGTTTCGTGAGGCTATTGCCGCGAATGTGGCAGGACGTTATGAGGAGGTTCAATACTTGGTGGAAGAGATTGAGAAACGGGCTGAATCCATGTGCATCCAGGAGCGCCTGTATCGCGAGGGGAAATTGCAGAAACGTACAAACCATTGTGATACGAAGGTGAATAATGTGTTGTTTGATGCGGATACCGACGAGGTGCTTTGCGTGATCGATTTGGATACGGTGATGCCGGGCTTCGTGCTGTCGGATATCGGTGATTTTATCCGTACGGCAGGCAATACGGGGGCGGAAGATGACAGGGACTTGGCGCGTGTGGACGTGAGTATGCCTATCTTCGAGGCTTATACGCGCGGTTATATGGAGACGGCAAAGGCTTTTCTGACGCCTACAGAGATCCGGCTTTTGCCCTACGGCGGGCGATTGCTTACTTATATGCAGACCGTTCGTTTCCTGACGGATTACCTGAATGGCGACACTTACTACAAGATACATTATCCGGAGCATAATCTGGTACGTACCAAAGCGCAATTCAAGTTGTTGCAGAGCTTGGAGGCCCATGCAACGGAAATGGATGAATTTATGAATCAATGGCTATAGAGATTCCTGCTCTGTATGCCTGAAATCAAATTATTATTCTGCCTGCTTTCAACCTCAGCGGTATTCAGGTTTAACCTCTGAGGCACTTAGGTCGTACCTTTGAGGCACTTTGGTTGCACCTCTGAGGCACTTAGGTTGTATTAACATTCTGCCGGGGTGGAAAGCACACGTATTAAGGATAGCACAGAAAGTAGCCTTAGGACAAATTAATCTATACAATGTTTGTTATGAATAAAAATAGTAAGCGTAAGATTTCTCCCGTAGCGTGGGTACCTACGGTGTATTTTGCGATGGGAATGCCGTTTGTTGTGTTGAACATGGTGACGGCTTTGATGTTTAAAGGGTTGGGGATTTCGGATGCCCAAATTGCGTTCTGGACGTCTGTGATTATGTTCCCGTGGACGATTAAACCGCTTTGGAGTCCTTTCCTTGAGATGTTTAAGACGAAGAAGTATTTCGTGGTGTTGACGCAATTCTGCTCGGGTATATTCTTCGGACTGGTGGCTCTCTCGCTACAATTGCCGCACTTTTTTGCGGTGTCAATCGCGCTCCTGGCGGTAATTGCTTTTAGCGGGGCTACACATGACGTGGCGACCGACGGCGTTTATATGTCGGTTTTGAGCAAAGATGACCAGGCCAAGTATATCGGTTGGCAGGGCGCATTTTATAACGTGGCGAAACTGGCAGCTACCGGCGGATTGGTCTATTTGGCTGGATTCCTGATCGAACATGTCGGCGTAGTGCATGCGTGGATGACGATTATGGGCTGTTGCGGTGCCATTATGCTATTGTTGGGTTGCTACCACCTGAAGATGTTGCCCAGCGATAAAGAGGCCGCTTCCGAAAAGAAGATAATGTCTGCTTATGACACGTGGGTAGCGTTGAAAGAAGTCATCCTGACTTTCTTCCAGAAGAAATATATCTGGCTTTATATCCTTTTTATTATCCTGTACCGTTTTGCCGAAGGTTTGGTGATGAAGATTGTCCCGCTTTTCTTGAAAGCTTCTTTGGCTGACGGCGGATTAGGATTGAGCGAACAGGAAATCGGTCTTTACTACGGGAGTTTCGGTGCGGCGGCATTCGTGCTGGGTTCATTCCTCGCCGGATATTTTATCTCCCACAATGGTCTGAAGAAGACGCTGTTCACGCTGTGCTGCGTATTCAATTTCCCGTTTGTAGTTTACCCTTTGCTGGCGATTTACCAGCCGGATAGTGCGTTGCTGATTGGCGGTGCGATTACGTTCGAGTACTTCGGATATGGCTTCGGATTTGTAGGATTGACGCTCTTCATGATGCAACAGGTGGCACCGGGCAAGCATCAGATGGCGCACTATGCCTTTGCTTCGGGAATTATGAATCTGGGCGTAATGATTCCGGGGATGATGAGCGGTTTCCTGAGTGATTGGCTGGGCTACGATATTTTCTTTGTTGTCGTATTATTTGCGGCGATTCCGGTTTTGATTTTGGTGAGGTTCTTGCCTTTCACTTATCCGGATGAGAAGAAATAAAAGCAACGCGAATGTTTGCCTGATAGGAAAAGATAAAGCATAAAAAGAAGAGGCTATCTCAAAAATAAACATTGGGGATAGCCTCTGTTGTTTCATTTCAGGTTGAAGTCATTTG
>CAZOKT010000248.1:0-2867 GCA_964580505.1 uncultured Parabacteroides sp.
GTTATTTTTTACCCCCACAAAAAGTTGTACCTTTGTAAACGTATAAGGAGATTTATTCATAAAAATAGAAAACAAAATGCCGTTAAATCTACAGAAAAATCTTCCGGCTATTGAGCTGCTGAAGAAAGAACATATCTTTGTGATGGATTCATTGCGCGCTACGACACAGGATATTCGTCCGCTCCGTGTAGTGGTTTTGAACTTGATGCCGCTAAAGGTTACAACGGAAACAGACTTGGTGCGTCTGCTGAGTAACACGCCGTTGCAAGTAGAAATGGATTTGATGAAGATAAAAGGACATACACCCAAAAATACGCCAATTGAACATATGCGCGCTTTTTATAAGGATTTCGACCAGATGAAAGAAGAGTATTATGACGGAATGATTGTAACCGGTGCGCCAGTAGAGCAAATGCCTTTCGAGGAAGTAACTTATTGGGAGGAGATAATGGAAATATTTGATTGGGCACGCACGCACGTTACTTCTACTTTATATATATGTTGGGCGGCTCAGGCCGGATTATACCACTTCTTCAATATCCCGAAGTATGATTTGCCAGCGAAGATGTTCGGCGTGTTCCGCCATACGATTCGCGAACCTTTTGTACCGATATTCCGCGGATTTGATGATGAATTTTATGTGCCACATAGCAGACATACGGAGATTCGTCGGGAGGACATTTTGAAGAACCAAGAGCTTACGTTGCTTTCGGAAAGCGAGGAGTCGGGTGTTTATATGGTTATGGCGCGTGGCGGACGAGAGTTCTTTATTACCGGACATTCCGAGTACTCGCCTTATACACTGAATGATGAATACATCCGCGATGTAAATAAGGGTTTACCGATAAGCATTCCCAAGAATTATTACCGGAATGATGACCCGGCATTAGGTCCGGTTGTACGTTGGCGCGGACATGCCAATCTGCTGTTTACCAATTGGCTGAACTATTATGTCTATCAATCTACGCCATTCAATCGTGAAAACATTCGCTCACTGGGTGAGCTATATGGAGGAAAGAATGAATAAAGCACGTAAAGTCATCGAATTGCTCTCTCCTGCAAAGGATTTGAATTGTGGTATCGAAGCAATTAAGCATGGTGCGGATGCAGTTTATATAGGTGCGCCAAAATTTGGAGCGAGGGCAGCCGCCGGGAATAGTTTGGAAGATATTCAGGCGTTGTGTGCTTACGCACATCTGTTTGGTGTGCGCATTTATGTGGCATTAAATACGATTTTGAAAGAAGAGGAATTGGAAGAGGCGCATCAGCTGGTTTGGGCGCTTTATAAAGCAGGTGCCGACGCGTTAATTGTTCAGGACATGGCACTGATGCAGATGGCACTTCCTCCGATTCCGCTCCATGCAAGCACGCAGACAGACAATCGGAATGTCGAAAAGGTGCGCTTCTTGCAAGAGGTCGGATTCACTCAAGTAGTTTTGGCAAGAGAGCTATCTCTGAACGAAATCCGCAAGATAGCTTCGGAAACACAGGTGTCTTTGGAAGCCTTTGTGCATGGTTCGCTTTGTGTTAGCTTTAGTGGACAATGTTATTTGAGTGCAGCATTGTCAGGACGAAGTGCGAATCGGGGCGAATGTGCGCAATATTGCCGATTGCCTTATACTATGGTAGATGCAGACGGAAAGGTGATAGTCCACGACAAACATCTACTCTCTTTACGTGACATGAATCGTTCGGAGGATTTGGAAGCGCTGTTGGATGCCGGAGTCTCTTCTCTGAAGATAGAAGGTCGTTTGAAAGATGTATCTTATGTGAAGAACGTTACGGCGTATTACCGACAGAAATTGGATGAGATACTTAAACACCGAGCGGATGATTATATCCGGGCTTCGGTGGGAACGAGTTATTATACGTTTACACCCCAAGTAGAGAAGAGTTTCAATCGGGGATTTACTTCGTTTTGCCTGCATGGACGTTCGGCTGACATTACAGCTTTCGATACGCCAAAGTCTTTAGGTGAACCGATTGGAACCGTGAAAGAGCTGCGCGGAAATAGTTTTACTATAGCCGGATTGGTTCCATTGAATAATGGAGACGGACTGGTGTTCTTCAATGCACGGGGCGAATTGAAAGGATTTCGGGTGAATAAAGTGGAGAACAACCGGGTCTATCCGCAGGAAATGCCCGCACTTCGCCCGAAAACACCACTGTATCGAAATTATGACCAACAATTCGAGAAGCTATTGGCCAAGCCTTCAGCTGAACGAAAGATAGGCGTGAAGCTCTCATTTCGGGATAATCCTTTCGGCTTCACGTTGGAAATGGAAGATGAGAGTGGAGTACGCATCGCATTAGCACGTTCTTTCCCTAAGGAGTTAGCTAAGCGAGAACAAAAAGAGAATATCCGCACGCAACTTTCCAAGTTGGGCAATACGCCATTTGAAATACACAAAATTACAATAGAGCTATCTGATAATTGGTTTATTCCATCTTCTTTGTTAGCGGATATGCGTCGAGAAGCCATAAAACTTTTACTTTCTAATCGGAAAATATGCTACTCTCGTGAACTTGTTCGGAGACAAAGGGTGAGAAAAATACCGCATTTTCCACAAGAACGATTGACTTATTTAGGCAATGTTGCAAATACACAGGCGCGTTCATTCTATTTAAAACATGGAGTAAAGTTCGTGGATTTAGCTTTTGAAGTAAAACCTGTTTCTGGCATTCCTTTAATGTTTACTAAACATTGTCTGCGTTATAGTATGGGATGGTGCCCGGTTCATCAGAAAGAAAACACATCTTTTCGAGAACCTTATTATCTTTTGTATAAAGACACTTGCTTGCGTTTAAAATTTGATTGCTCACGTTGCCAAATGTTAGTAATAAAAGATTATTAGAAGCTGTTTTTT
>CAZOKT010000249.1:0-2822 GCA_964580505.1 uncultured Parabacteroides sp.
AACTCACGTTAACTAAGTTTTCTGACGGAATCAGGCATGAATTTTTCGGGAATAAGTAAGGCTTTGCCAAAAGATGTATAGATTTTTCCCTAAATTTGCATTGGATTAAATACAAACGCTTTATGACAAACAATTTTTTGACATTGATTGAAACGCGACGGAGCTGTCGCAAATATAAATCGGAACAGATTACGGATGAAGAACTAAATGCTGTTTTGAAAGCCGGCACTTATGCCCCTACGGGAATGGGCAAGCAATCCCCATTCATTGTAGCCGTGCAAAATCCGGAGATGAAAGCAAAGCTGGAGAAAATGAATGCTTCTGTGCGTGGCATGAGCGGCAATCCTTACTACGACGCACCTACTTACGTATTGGTTTTTGCGCCTACAGACAGCCCTTTTGCCATTCAAGATGGAACTTGTATCTTGGAGAATATGATGCTGGCTGCCCATGCTTTAGGATTAGGGAGTTGCTGGATAAATCGAGAAATAGAGATGTTTGCTACCGACGAAGGCAAACACTTGATGCAAGAGATGGGCTTGCCGGAAGGATTGGGCGGCATAGGAGCCATCGCTTTAGGCTATCCGGCTGTTGAACCCTCTGCGCCTAAACCCCGAAAAGAGGGCTATGCCCGTATCATCAGATAGAGAAGTGAAAAGGAGGCTGTCAGTTTGGCAGCCTCCTTTCGTTAGTATTCTTCTTTTCTGACAAAGCAGTAAAAATGTCAGTCCGAATCCTATCTGAATCCTACTTAAATCAAGTTTGGCACACTATTGGTAGGGAGAATAGCGTGGTTCGCAAGAGCCGCAAAGCGATTAAATTATAAACATTAAAAATATACATCATGAACATTAAACCATTAGCAGACCGCGTACTTATCAAACCGGCTGCAGCAGAAGAAAAAACGGTTAGTGGAATTATCATTCCGGATACTGCAAAGGAAAAACCTTTAAAAGGTGAAGTTGTTGCTGTAGGCAATGGAACTAAAGATGAAGAAATGATTGTTAAAGTAGGCGATAATGTATTATACGGCAAGTATGCCGGTACAGAAGTTGAATTAAACAACGAGAAGTATCTCATCATGCGTCAATCGGATATTTTGGCAATTATTTAAACAACTAACAATAATAGTAAACAATTAAAATCAAAGTAGAATATTATGGCAAAAGAGATTAAATATGACATGGATGCCCGCGACCTTTTAAAGAAAGGTGTGGACGAATTGGCTGATGCAGTTAAGGTTACTTTAGGCCCGAAAGGTCGTAATGTGATTATCGAAAAGAAGTTTGGTGCTCCTTACATCACAAAAGATGGTGTTACTGTAGCGAAAGAAATCGAATTAGCTAACCCGTTTGAGAACATGGGTGCTCAATTAGTTAAGGAAGTAGCTTCCAAGACTAACGACAATGCCGGCGATGGTACAACAACAGCTACCGTATTGGCTCAATCTATCATTGGTGTAGGTTTGAAAAACGTTACTGCGGGTGCTAATCCGATGGACTTGAAGCGTGGTATCGACAAAGCAGTGGCTAAAGTAGTAGAAAGCATTGCTGAGCAAGCTGAAGAAGTCGGTGATAAATTTGAAAAGGTAGAACATGTTGCTAAAATCTCAGCAAATGGTGATGAAGCTATCGGTAAGCTGATTGCAGAAGCTATGCAAAAGGTGAAGAAGGAAGGTGTAATCACTGTCGAAGAAGCTAAAGGCACAGAAACGACGGTAGACGTTGTAGAAGGTATGCAGTTTGATCGTGGCTATATCTCTCCGTATTTTGTAACAGATACTGAGAAAATGGAATGCCAGATGGAGAATCCGTGCGTATTGATTTACGATAAGAAAATCTCTGTATTGAAAGATTTACTGCCTATTCTGGAGCCAACTGTTCAGAGTGGTCGTCCTTTGTTGATTATTGCTGAAGACATTGATAGTGAAGCATTAGCTACATTGGTAGTTAACCGCCTGCGTGGTTCTCTGAAAATTTGTGCAGTAAAAGCTCCGGGTTTCGGCGATCGTCGTAAGGCAATGTTGGAAGATATTGCAGTGTTGACCGGCGGTATTGTAATCTCAGAAGAAAAAGGTATGAAACTGGAAGGAGCAACGATGGATATGCTGGGTACGGCAGAGAAAATCGTGATTAACAAAGATAATACGACTATTGTAAACGGTGCGGGTGATAAGGCTGCCATTCAAGCTCGTATTGCTCAAATCAAAAGCCAGATGGAGAATACTACTTCTGATTATGACAAAGAAAAACTGCAGGAGCGGTTGGCTAAGATGGCAGGTGGCGTAGCTGTATTATATGTGGGTGCTCCTTCTGAAGTAGAAATGAAGGAAAAGAAAGACCGTGTAGACGATGCTTTGCATGCAACTCGTGCAGCTATTGAAGAAGGTACCGTACCAGGTGGTGGTGTTGCTTATATTCGTGCTATCTCTGCTTTGGAAGGCTTGAAGGGTGAAAACGAAGACGAAACCACAGGTATAGAAATCGTTAAACGCGCAATTGAAGAGCCATTACGCCAGATCGTTGCTAATGCAGGAAAAGAAGGTGCCGTTATCGTTCAGCGTGTAAAGGAAGGAACAGGCGATTTCGGTTACAATGCACGTAAAGACTGCTTTGAGAACCTCTGTGCCGCAGGTGTTATTGATCCGGCAAAGGTTACACGTGTAGCTTTGGAAAATGCTGCGTCTATCGCAGGTATGTTCTTAACTACTGAATGTGTCATTGCAGATAAGAAGGAAGAAACTCCTGCTGCACCAGCTATGAATCCTGGTATGGGAGGTATGGGTGGCATGATGTAATAACTTCTCCACATAAGGTAAAAAA
>CAZOKT010000250.1:0-2803 GCA_964580505.1 uncultured Parabacteroides sp.
CTATGAGGAAAAGCGTGTATGAATGTCCGGGCAATCATTGGAGTTAGAAGAATAAAAGGCTATCTTTGCGAAAATTTTTAGGGAACATGATACAATCAATGACTGGTTTCGGTAAGGTTACAGCCGAACTTCCGACCAAGAAAGTAACCATCGAGATAAAAGCGCTAAACAGTAAGCAATTAGACCTATCTACTCGTATCCCCTCACCATATAAAGAGAACGAGATGCAGATACGCACTCGCCTTTTGCAGTCACTGGAACGTGGGAAAGTGGACTTTAGTATCTACGTGGAATACATCGGGAAGGAGGCTTCCGCGCAGATTAATCAGGAAGCAGTTGTCAATTATTATAATCAAATCAAAGAGTTATCATCGCTATTGGGTATTGCCGCGCCTACCGGTTGGAATGATTTACAACCATTGCTTCGGATGCCGGATGTGATTAAGACCGATCCGATTGAGGTAGACCACGAAGAATGGGAAGTAGTGAGTAAGGCGATCGACGAAGCTATCCGGCAGGTGTGTGATTTCCGAATACAAGAAGGAGCCATGCTGCAAAATCTGTTCACCCAGAAAATCGGTAATATCTCCACATTATTGCAAGAGGTCGAGCCTTATGAAAAAGAACGCGTAGAGAAAATAAAGACGCGAATCTATGAGAATTTGAAAAAGCTCCTTATTACGGAATACGACAAGAACCGTTTCGAGCAGGAGATGATTTATTATATTGAGAAACTGGATATAAATGAAGAAAAGTCGCGCTTAGACAATCATCTGAAGTATTTCTTGGAAACGATAGACACCGGACACGGACAGGGGAAAAAGTTAGGCTTCATAGCTCAAGAGATGGGGCGTGAAATCAATACGCTTGGTTCGAAAAGCAATCATGCAGAGATGCAGAAGATAGTAGTCCGTATGAAGGATGAGCTGGAACAGATTAAGGAACAAGTATTAAACGTATTGTAGTCATGGCAGGCAAACTGGTTATTTTTTCGGCACCGTCAGGTTCGGGCAAATCGACAATTATCAACTACCTGTTGAAACAGGATCTGCATTTGCGTTTTTCTATCTCGGCGACAAGTCGTTCCCCGCGAGGGACAGAGAAAGAGGGTGTGGAGTATTATTTTCTAACCCCCGATGAGTTTCGTTCACGTATAGCAGCAGGAGATTTCTTGGAATATGAAGAGGTTTATCCCGATAAGTTTTACGGTACATTGAAGAGCGAAGTAGAACGAATCTTGGCAGAAGGGGATAATGTCATTTTTGATGTGGATGTTGTTGGCGGATGTAACATTAAGAAGTTCTATGGAGAACGTGCTTTGTCGATGTTTATCCAGCCTCCCAGTATTGAAGAATTACGCCATCGGTTGAATGCACGGGGTACGGATGCGCCGGAGGTGATAGAGAACCGTATTGCCAAAGCTGAATATGAGTTGAGTTTTGCACCTAAATTTGATGTCGTAGTGATAAACGATGATTTAAAGAAAGCAGAGGCGGAAGCATTGCGTATTATTCAAGAATTTTTATCCCGATAGTCGAAGATGAAAAAGCAGGAATTATCCAAGAAATGGTTTTGTACCTTTATAATGATAGCCATCGCAGCATTGGCTGTGTTTGTCTGGGCTTGCATTAAGAAAGATGTAACAGTCATGGTGGCTACCGGATTAGTGATGGGTATTCAAATATTAAACATCGTTCAATGGCTTCAAAGGCATTCCAAAAGAAAATAGGCATCTATTCGGGTTCGTTTAATCCGATTCATATCGGACATTTGGCTTTGGCTAATTGGTTGTGCGAATACACGGAGTTGGATGAGATATGGTTTTTGGTGACACCCCAGAATCCTTTCAAGTCGGAGAATGAGTTGATGGACGATGCGCTTCGCTTGGAACTTGTTGAGTTGGCCATAGCTGATTATCCGAAATTCAAAGCAAGCAATTTTGAGTTTTACCTCCCGAAACCTTCTTATACGATAGATACGCTTCATGCCTTGACAGATGCTTATCCCGATTATCATTTCCATTTGATTATTGGGGCGGATAATTGGGCAAAGTTCGTCAGTTGGAAAGAGAGTGAAAGGCTTTTAGTCGAATATCCATTGATTATTTATCCCAGAAAAGGATTCTCTATTGATGAGTCCATTAGGAAGTATCCGCATATTCGCATTGTTGATGCTCCGGAAATAGAAATATCTTCCACTTTTATCCGTCAAGCGTTGGAAGAAAAGAAAGATGTCCGTTTTTTCCTCCCTCAGCCGGTTTGGAACAAGATAAAATAAAAAAAACGAGATGCCAATAGACTTTTCTCGTTTTTCTAATCCCTATGGAAATAAGCATTTATATATAAGTGTACCCACTCCGTAGCCGCTTTAGAAAAAGAAGATTCGAACTATTAACAACTAAAACGTAAACACACTAAAAACAACAAACCTATTAAGATTATCCTCGAATCTTCTTTCCTTATGTTTAAACCTAACAATCTAACTTTTGCCTCAAGGTTAGCATCCGTCGGGATGCTCTACACTATAAAAACTTTACGCTATCAGCGTTTCAATTTGATGGTGCAAAGATACAATCATTTTGAGAAAACAGATAACGAAATACGAGAAAAATATCCGTTGAGTTCTTTTTTAACTTAGGTTAAGTAGTAGAGTGCGAGCATGTTCAATGTATTTTGCTTTATAGAAATATTTGGTTTAAATATCACCCGTATTTAACGTGAGTTCGATATTAGGAAAGCAGATTACGGCAGGAGAACGGTTCCCTGTTCATTATCCGATGGAAATGCCGATTCCGGATGCTTTC
>CAZOKT010000251.1:0-2786 GCA_964580505.1 uncultured Parabacteroides sp.
ACTATTCCGTTACTCTGCCGGACTTCTGAATCATTTCACGAATACGATTATTCAGTTCGGTGCTTTGCATCAATTCCTCAATCGTGAGGTGCATCCGATAACGCCAATAATGATGCGGATTAGCGGGAATGTTGATACGTTCGGCTTCTGCATCCGGATAACGCACAGCTTTGTTGATGGAAAGCCAATCTTGCAAAGAGAGGATACACAGCATCGAGTTGCCGAGCAGATGGTTCAACACAATTGTATCGCAGATAGTACTAGAGGCTTCGCGTGGGCATTCTCCCCAACCACCAAGATAGCGATAATAGTAATCACACGTCCGTTTATAATCTTCTTGCCACCAGCCACGAAGTGTTGTCATATCATGTGTCGAGATGGTACATACGGAGAGATACGGATAGCGCACTGGGTCTCCGAACTCCTGCGCCGGATCTTTCGGCATTCGTTGAATCTCCAAACTAAGAATGCGCAAGGTATCCATTACGCCTTTAACGCAACCCGGAATCATTCCTAAGTCTTCGCCACAGACCAACATACGGGTCGAGTCGGTCAGTTCGGGCAACTTTTTCATTGCTTCTTCTGCCCAAAAATTATTATGCCGCTCATAATAATAATAGTTATACAACCGATTGAAAGCATCTTTTTCAGACGGACTAAGGGATTCATATATCGGTTCGCCCTGCACAGCAATGCGCGGATGATAGCGGTCGGACTGCAAGCGGTCGGAAACAAACAAGACATTGTTTATCAATGCATACAATCCAGCACGTAACAGGTTACTTTCCGTGTCGTTCTTTCCGGCGAAACAGGCTTCCACCTTGCGTTGTGTATTATATTCGGGCAATAAGGCATATCCATACGGCGTAATTTGACAAAGGAATTGTCGCTTTACACGGTCGGCAAATTCACCAAATAGCCGCTCAAGTATTTCGTTAGTGATATAAGGCTTGGTGAAACTCTCTTTGCGAAAGTGTAAGCCAAAACGACTTATTTCTTCTGAACTCATCGGCAATGAAGGAACGAACTGTCCCAACAATCCTTCAACAGAGTGAGACGGAATCTCCCAAATGCGGAAGAAACCCAATATATGATCAATACGATAAGCGTCAAAATATTCTGCCATCTTGCGGAAACGACGCTTCCACCAATCATAACCATTCTTCTCCATCTCGTCCCAATTATAGGTTGGAAAACCCCAATTCTGTCCTTTTTCAGAGAATGGGTCGGGTGGCGCGCCAGCCTGACCGTTCAGGTTGAAGTAATGCGGTTCTGTCCACGCTTCCACACTATTCGGACTGATGCCGATGGGAATATCGCCCTTCAATAGCACATTTCGGCTTCGTGCATATTCACTCACCTTGACAAGCTGCGTGTGCAAAATGAATTGAAGATAATAATAGAAATCCAACGTATGATGGCATTCCGGATTCGATTTATAAAGGTTGGCAATGGCCTCCGTATTATACTGCCGATATTCCGGCCAGCAGCTAAATTGAGACGTACCATATAAATCACGAAGATAACAGAATGCTGCGTAAGGCAGCAGCCAGTCACGATTGGCATTGAAGAATTGATAAAACTGGCTTGTATACAAAATCGACGTACCTTCCTGTTCAAACAGATGATGCAGATATTCGAGTTTGAGACGGTTAACTTCCTCATAATCGACCTGCGGCATGGTATTGAGCCGGATACGCTGTTGTTCATATTCTTCTCGGAGTCGCTCGTCCTTCAACTCATTCAGCTGGTTGATGTCTATATACATCGGATGGAAAGCATAAATCGAGATACTGTTATAGGGATAAGAGTCTGTCCATGTGTGATTGATGGTCGTGTCATTAATAGGTAGGATTTGCACAACCTTCTGCCCCGTCAGTACAGCCCAGTCGATAAGCTTCCTCAAATCACCAAAGTCTCCCACACCAAAACTCTCAGTCGAACGTAACGAAAAAACCGGTACAGCCACACCTGCTGCTTTCCATTGTGGTAGCTGAAAATGCACCTCGTCATCAGAGATGACTAGTAAATCTCCTGAACTAAGCGGAAGTACATTGAGTGAGCGATTATTACCAATCATCCATTCACCTTCTTTTCGATTCTCAGTATCCCAAGCCAAGAACTTATATTCGAATGGAAAGGAAATCTTTGCTGCATCCAACAAAATACACCACTCATTCGGTCCGCAAGGCATCATCATCGCCGGTTTCGTCATATCCCAATCGCCAAGGCAAGCCTGATTGCCACTGACTGCCAACCACCAACCTTTATAGCGTAAACGCGGACAACGCACCTTCAGGAGGATGGATTTGTTGTGATTCGTCTCCGTACCTGTCGGATAATATGTCTCGCCTTTGCCCGAAAAAGCCGAACTATAGAAACAAGCATCCTCCGGACGATCGCGCCAAGCGTCATGCAAAATAATGTGGGCATAGGCTTGATTCATTGTAAGCCGGCGTCGCACACCATTCCATTCTTTACGGACACATACATCATCGCGACAAATGATATAGCGATAAGTGATTTCGGACGGCGCGTGTAGCGGATCGAGTGTCAAACATCCGCTCCATCGTTCCCCATCATGCGTGTGAAGCGGCAACTGTTGTTCGTCAGACAGAACCACGCGCACCTCTTCTCCCCATTGGGTTCGATAAGCGATTTGAAAAGAAACCTTCATATCGTGTTTTCGTTTTTAGTTTGACACAAAGATATAAAAAGATTCTCCAATCCTTTTGCGATTCTCTATTTAGTTATTACTTTAATGATTTGACGTTATCTGTTTAACG
>CAZOKT010000252.1:0-2782 GCA_964580505.1 uncultured Parabacteroides sp.
GTGCAATCACTAAAGAAATGCTGAACTTTTGGGGGCTTGGAGAGAGGCGAAAGATGAAGTTATGTTTGAAGAAACAACTAAAGTATTTCGGAGAATATATCAAGAATGGAAGTTAAAACTTCTTGATAATAATGTAGACCTACTTATATCTCCGAACATTCCTGATGATGTCATAAATAAGGTCCGTAGCAATTTTCAATTGCATATAGATGAAATCATATTATATGTAAGAGATACTTCATTTTGGAATGAACGGAATCAAGGAACAGTTGTAACAGATTGGGGTATTACATGTGTCCCAGATAACAATTCTCCGAATGAATTAGTTCAGATAGCGTGGGAAAACGTTTTATATGTCGAATATAGTGGCAAATGCCTTTATTTCTTTTATAGCAATAACCGAAATGATAATAGTCCAATACATATAAGTCATTTACTAAAGGAAACAGATGATGAAGATGTTTGTAAACATAATGGAAATATCTTGGCTGAAGTTTTTACAGAATTAGCTAATACTCAATTAGCCGAAAGCCTTGATGATATTTATGAAAGGACAGCAAAAGAATATAACCGTTTAATTGATGAAGGGAAAGAGGATGAAGCTTTGCAAGTAGCAATCAATTTCCGCGAAGAACAAAACAGTGTCGCATTTACACCACAAATAGCTTGGGCTTATCATGAAGATGGTCAGGATAAAAAAGCACTACAAATTTTGAATGAAGATATAAATGATCTGGGCGACAATATAAGATGGAAAGCGAATCTTGCTTATTATAAATATAGTATTTATGAAGATAATAACGATTTCTCTGAAGCAAGAAAAATCTGTCTTTATGTAGTGAAGAACGCACCTTCTGATTTGACACGTAGTGATGGTGTAAAAATTCAAGAAGATGCAACTCGTGATTTTAATCGTTTTGAGAATTATTGTGTTCAACACTTTCTGGAACAACCCTACAATGAGCGAAAATTAATCGTTCCAGTTAAATCTTATTCCGACTTATCTCAAAAGACTTTGTCGGTTATCGATATTAATAATCTACCGAATATCCATTTTCCGATGGGGCATCCTGTGGCGAATCAATTGTATGTAGGACATCCTTATATTCCGTCCAATTATATCCCTTTTGAAAACTATGAACTGACTTTTATAGAAGATAAGGTACGAGAATTCTGTCAGATCATGCAATATTTAGGAGCAACAGAGATAAATATTGAATGTATCAATACTACATCCAGCAATAAAGATACTAATTTACAGCAAAAAGGTTCGGGCAATGTTGATTATAAGGTAGCTTCTGTATCTGGAGAAGGAGAACGAAACCGAACAAATAAATTCTTAGAGGAGATTAGCCAAAGCATCAATTTGCATCAAACGTTTTGTCCGAAATCAAAACCCATGCTCCCGTCTGATTTGGTTTGGTATGCCCATGAACCCTCCTGGCAACGCTTGTATAACCAACGGATGCAAGGAGCCTTGATAGAACATGAAGAACGAATTGAAACCAGAAAGAGCCAAGTTGTAGAAAACTCTGATTTGAAACGTATTTCTGCAGAAGTAAAATGGCTCTTTGTTGAAGCTAATGGAAACTGGGAGCAGTCGATGGAAGAAAAGTTTGAGGCGCATGACAATGCGATATTGGCAATTCGTGTCAAATTTGCTCCATTAGAAAGTTTACAAGATACTGCTTCTGTCTCACAACAACCTGCCTTAAATAGTGGATTAACAATGACAGAAAATGAAAAGGAGTATTTGGAAGAGATAAAAGCTTGTTTAGAAGAAGATGGGGAAATATCTTCTAAAGAAAGACGCCTTTTGGATAGATTACGTAATAGTTTGGGGATTTCTGTTGAGCGAGCCGAAGAATTAGAAAAGTCCCTTCAAGAAATTCAATTAACCGAAGAGGAGAAAGAATATATGGAAGAATACAAAGCTTGTTGGGAAGAAGGTGAAATTTCATCCAAAGAAAGAAGATTACTTGACAAATTGAGAAACCGGCTTGGTATATCCGAAGAGCGGGCGAAAGAAATAGAAGAAATATTAAAAATGTAAGGATTATGACTTTATTACTAATCTTAGTTATTTTGATTACTGTTATAGTTTTGTATACTCGTCATAAACAAGAGCAAATTGTCGGTCTCACTAAAGAACAAATATTGAAGAAACATCAGCATGCTTTTACTATTTATAGAGGATGGCTGGTTTTCACCGTTATTTTGTTTGTAGGTGGTTATCTATTAGCAAAATGTTATCCGATGTATAAGACTGAGGAGTATGAGTATTGGTGGTTTGGTACACAGAAAGGCACCCGTGAGGTATTTACGACATCCGCATGGTGGTCGTATATCCTTCGTGGACTTGGCGTATTAATTGGCATGCCGGTATTGATTGGTTTTCTTGACCGTTGGGGTGCTGTCAGAAAGTATAAAAAAATGACACAGGATGAATATTTTCATTTGCAACAAAAAACACGGGCAGATATTAAGAAGGAGGATGAAGAGACGAGACGAGCAAAGAGAACAAGAAACATAATAAAGATTATTGGGAAAATCATAAACGGAGGCTGTTGATATGCACAATATTCTAAATGTGGGTACAAATTTAAGCGAGTATAGATTCAAACCATGCAAATTGTAAAAGGACATGCAGATTTTAATAGAAATCTGATAATTTGATAGAATGGAATGCGCGGACAATCTTTGTTGCAGCAGCTTACAACTTACCGTAACAAAGATTTTTTGTTTTCCCGGTATTTCTTCGGAGTACCAATATTTACCTGTA
>CAZOKT010000253.1:0-2687 GCA_964580505.1 uncultured Parabacteroides sp.
ATATTGGTTTGTCTATGCTTCCTGTAGTCGAAGAGCATAGTAATACAATTCTCAAAGTCTCCCTTTTTGTCTAAACCAATGTATACTCAAAAATTTATCTGTGATAGGGGAGTTTTGAGTTTCCTGATCTACTCATACCTCAGTTGGTTATGTGTCACCCAAAAATCCTCTTCAAAGCGATTCCTGGATGCTGTTTCATCAGTATGTTTTGGGTGATGATATTCTTAATTTTCACGTGAAGTTCTTATAGTGGATTGTCTGATGTTCTGTGTAGTCTAAGGTCATTGGTGTTGATCTTTTTAAACTTGCTCATTTGTTTTACCCTGAATGTAATATGCTTATTTGCCTTCTTGATAGAAATAGTAACCTTCAGATCTTGCGTTGCTTTAAAGATAGACTTCATCGCTTTGTTTTGCCTAAGTCACGAGCATGCGAAATTTTAGCTGGGTAGTGTGAATAGGAACGTCTACTCTTCCGCTTAAGCGAAGTTCAATAGGGGAGCCGTCCTCTCAAAATTGTTCGTTTGTTTCAGTTGCTTCTTACAAAATCTTCAGGGCTTCTTTGATTATATCCTCGACTTTCAGGTTCTGGTTATTCTTAAGTATAGTTTTCATTGCTTTTGCAATATTTGCTTTATTGAAGCCGAGACTTTGAAGGGCTATGCTTGCTTCTTCTGCGTTGGCGTTTGTTGAAGTGTTTAGCAGACTCTCGAAGTTAGTGTTTTCACCCTTTACGATTTTGTCTTTAAGTTCGAGGATTAGTCGCTGAGCTGTTTTTAGCCCTATTCCTTTGATTGAATTCAGTTTTGTGACGTTTTCAGAAAGTATAGTTTCCTTGAGTTCTTCGCTCGACATGGCAGAAAGTATCATTCTTGCGGAACTCGCTCCCATTCCGGAGACTCCGGTTATAGTTCTGAACAGATTCCTTTCCTCTTTATCAGCAAAGCCATAATCAGTTTCTGTACCTTCTCTCATGTTGGTCTGAGTCTGGATATAAACTTTTACTTCGCTGTTTCCGTTAAGAGCCCTGTAGGTTTGTAATGAAATCTCTACAAAATAGCCAATTCCTTGGTTTTCTATAACTGCTGAGGTAGGATTTAACTCCACTAATCTTCCTGAAATGTAGTCTATCATAAGAAAGAGTTCTAATTATTAACACAAATTTAGTAAAGCTCATTAAAAAGTGATAAATTTGTAATTCTTCTTTTATGAAACTTAATGAATTTAGACAAGAATTTCCGCAACTTAGCCAATCGGTTTATGGTAAACCATTGGTTTATTTAGACAATGCCGCTACTTCACTTCGTCCGAGAGCTGTTATAGACAAGTGGACTGAACTCTCACAGAAGTATAGTGCCAATTTGCATAGAGCTGTTCACTATACTTCTTCTGTTGCTACTGAGGAGTACGAAACGACTCGAGACGAAGTGGCAAAATACCTGAATGTTGAGAGAGATGAAATTGTTTTCACTTCGGGAGCAACGGCAGCCATTAATTTAGTTGCTTTTGCTTTAGGAGAGGGTTTCATTAATCAAGGAGACGAGCTTTTAATATCCGAAGCAGAACATCATTCTAATTTAATCCCGTGGCAGATGATGTGCAAGAGGGAGAGAGCTATGTTGAAAAAATTACCGGTTGATGAAGACGGTAGAATTAACCTGGATCAATTAAAGTCTCTTTTAACTTATAGGACAAAGTTTGTTTCTCTTGCACACGTTTCTAATGTTCTCGGATTGGTTAATCCAATCAAGGAAATAGTAGAACTTTGTCATGAAAATAACTGTAAAGTTTTAATTGACGGAGCACAGGGGATAGTTCACGAAAAGGTTGATCTAAAGGAATTAGATTGTGACTTTTATGTTTTCTCGGGACATAAAATTTTCGCTGCGCCCGGAACCGGAGTTTTATATGCAAAGAAGTATTTATTGGATGCGATGTCTCCATATATGGGAGGTGGAGAGATGGTTGATACGGTAACATTCAAAGAAGCCACCTATGCTCCGGCTCCTCTCAAATTCGAGGCTGGAACGCAAAACTTCGCCTCAATACCAACCTTAAAACCGGCTTTACAAATTTTGAGTTTATCCCTTACTGATGAGTTCAAATCAAATACTGAAAGTATTATTCATTTTATGACTGATCAGTTAAATCACATCCCCGGATTAAGGCTTTATGGAATACCAAGCACTGATAAAGTATTTAATTCTAAGAAGATACCTCTGTTTGCGTTCCACGTGGAACATGTTCATCACGAAGATTTGGCTTTAATACTTGATAAAATGGGTATAGCTGTGCGCTCGGGTCAAATGTGTGCAGAGCCTTTAATGGACAGGTATGGAGTAACTGGCATGTTAAGGGCTTCTTTTGCGGCCTATAATACCATGGAAGAAGCAGAATACTTTATAAGCTCACTTAAGAAGGCGATAAGTATATTAGCAAAAGGATGAACTTAAAAAGAGATATAAACTGAAACATAAAGGCGGTTTTTGATATTTGATGACTGGCTGGACGGAGATAAACACCTTATGGATTTGGGAAAGAATATGGACTCCTTTCTTGGAGTCTTAAGATAGAAGGCGGAATTGTTAAGGGTTGTTAGTAAAAGCTAAATAAATTTGTATAAAACGATGTCGTTGAAAGATAGACAAGATGAAATTGTAAGCCAGTTTTCAATGTTTGACGACTGGC
>CAZOKT010000254.1:0-2661 GCA_964580505.1 uncultured Parabacteroides sp.
CCGCTCAGCTTATAATCAGATAGTTATCGGAAGATTTCTATCTGATTTTTGTTTTTGAATAGTAGCAGTTTAACCGAGCAAGTTAAACCGAGAGTTAAACCAAAAAAACGATGAATGCAACTGTAAATGTCGTGTGCTACACATCCAAGATTTTATCTAATGGCGAACATCCTTTGATGCTTCGCATCTGTAAGGACGGTAAGAAGAAATACCAAAGTTTGGGAATATCGGTCAATCCGAAATATTGGGATTTTAAGAAGAATGCACTCAAACCTAAATGTCCGAACAAAGAATATATTCAAAAGATTATCTTGAATAAACAACAGGAACTGCAACAGCGCATGCTGGAACTGAATAGTGAACAAAAGGAATATACTGCCACTACTTTGCTCGTTAATGAACAGACAAAGTTTGAACTGAAAAACGTGGACGAGTTTTATTGTGAATTGATTGAGCAATATACTCGTGAGGGGAAATGTGGCAATCGCTTGATTTATAAAGGTTCTTATAATTCACTCAAAGCCTTTGCTAATGGGAAATTAAACATGCCTTTCAGTGAGATAGATGTTGCATGGCTCTATAAATACGAGAAATGGTTACGTGCTAAAGGCAATAGAGAAACAACTATCAGTTTGCTCTTTCGCACTTTAAGAAGCGCATACAATAAAGCAATCAAAGCTAAATGTGCCCGAAAGTCTGATTATCCGTTTGATGACTATAAGATTAATAAGTTTGATACTACTACACAAAAAAGAGCTATTGCTAAAACAGAAGTATTGAAATTCAAAACAGAAGTGCAATCTATTGGAAAACGGCAGTATATGGAATTAAGCAGAGATATTTTCATATTCAGTTATCTGTGTGGTGGAATCAATTTCACGGACATAGCCAATCTGACAAATGAAAATATTCAGAACGGCAGGTTATACTATATTCGTCAAAAGACAAAAAAGCTAATAAAAATAGGAATACCGCAAGAAGCCATGCAAATAATTGGAAAATATTCAAAAGAGAGCAAGGGGTATCTATTCCCAATTTTGGATGACAAAATACATAAAACAGCCCTGCAAAAGCAGAACAGAATTCATAAGATGCTTGGCAAAGTTAATAAGAACTTAAAACTTCTTGCCGCACAGCTTGGAGTTGAGGCCAACGTCACAACCTATGTAGCCCGCCATTCTTTCGCCAGTGTCCTAAAGAAATCAGGTGTGAATATAGCTTTGATTAGTGAGGCTTTGGGACATTCTGACTTGACTACCACCCAAATCTATCTTGACAGCTTTGACAATGAGCAGATAGACGAAGCGATGATGAACCTACTTTAACAAAAATAATCCTGTTTATCAAAACGATAGGCGGGATTATTCGTAACTTTGCCTTATAATGAATAATAAAAATATGGAAGGAGATTATTTATGTTTATTATTTACAATGGATGAGTTCATACGTCTTGAACCTCTATTAAAGGATTGGTTTGGAATAGATAGAAACAATCCGTACCTGCAAGAACTTTTTGGAAACTATGCAAGCATAAGGTTGAATGAATCCCCTAACAAAGAAAAATATAAAAATGAAAAAGGGCTTTATGATGTCAATGCTTATGCAGAAGCGCATTTTAAAGAGTTGTCTAAAGAAAAGTTGTCCATGAAAATATCCCAAGATATATGCCTGCATACAATAGATGATTTCTGTAAGAAAAATGAACTTGGACTTACAGAAAAAGATGACGCTTACCAGATATTGCTGTTTGCTTATGCCTTGCTAATGAGGGACAGGCTGGAATCAGAGGACGCTTCGATTGAATACACTGATTATGAATATCAAGAATACATCCATGCCGTCCGTCCTGATATGCTGAAACTATACATAGGCTTGCACCACAACAACAATCCTGATACCACCGGCAAACAATACCATAAACGGTGCAGAATCTCATTTGGAGATTTAAGCCCTATAAAGATAGACGAACAAACGCCGTGGTTTCAGGAAGCACTTGACCGTTATCTTGAAAAATATCTTGGTGTAAAAAGCGTAAAAGAAGCCGAACGGGAATTAAATGTCGTTTATGGAAAAACTGTTGGGGCTAAACCGAATGTAACAACAATAAGATATATGTGGGGAACTTATCACTTGCTGCAAGATATACCTAACTGCAAGTCCAAGACTGAAAAATCAGTAACCAAAAGACAAGGTAGAATTATTGCAGACTTGCTAAACAGGTTTAATCTAATTGAATACAAGGAGAAAGAAAGCTTTTTGGAATATATGGATGGAGAGAGAGTCCGTACATTGTTAAAAAGCTACCTCATGCGGTATGATTCAATTGACGAGATAATCAAATCGCAGCAATATAGAGTTTCCCCCAATAATACAGATTCATCAAGATATTATTAGCAAGCCTTTTCATTCGATATGATTTTTAGAGGGTGTGTCTATTCGACGCGCCCTTTTTTGTTTGGTAAAAAACTCTCTAAAAACAGCTTAAATTGCTTACCAGACTTCCTCAAAAACAATCATGACCTTTGCAACGCAATCCGATACGAAAAGCGAGATGCAGCATAGCTTTGAGTGAGTTGGTTGCAAGAGTTATTAATTTAAAAAAAAATAGAGACCACAACAGGCATACACGCAGCATCCGCAACAGCCAGGAATATGGCCGTC
>CAZOKT010000255.1:0-2618 GCA_964580505.1 uncultured Parabacteroides sp.
AAGTAAACGCCTTTTATAATATGTCCGCTTCCTTTTGAGAAGCGATACAAAGGTAAGAGATAAAAAGCCGAAATCCAAATTAAAAAGGGACTTTCCCCCTGGTTATTGTTGAAGAGCATCAGGATGAGGGAAAAAACTACTCGATAAGCAGTCGCTTGTCGCGTCGATAAGTAGACGAAGGTCGCATCGGTAAGTAGATGAGGCACTGCTTATCGAGTAGTTTTCGGAGTGCTTAATGACCAAAGCGCGACGTGTCTACTTGCTTTTGCTTCTTCTCTTTATAACTACCCAGGCGATAAGAGAACCGGACAGAAACAGAGCGGTTGTAGAAGCTGTTGTCCATATCCAGATACTGTCCTTCGAAGCGTACCGCCGTACTGGGTGCACCCGTATCGAGGAGGTCGTCGGCATGGATTGAGAGGGTTGCCCGGTCTTTCAGGAATGTATATTTGGCGGATAGATTCAGATTGAATAGCTCGTGTACGTCGAAGATACCCTGAATGGCGGGCGATTGATAGTGTGCTCCCAGTTCGAAGCTCAGGTGCTTGCCGGCTTTGAAGGTGTTATCCAGCATGAGTACGCCGACCCATTTCTTCCGATTGAACGGAATATCGTAAAAGTCGTCGCACCGCTCGTGCAGATACAGCCCTACGGCGCTGAAAGTCGCGTCGTGCCAATCGTCTACCGAGAAGGGCAGATGCAGGTTGGCTCCGTATTGACGCATGAAGTCCCAGTTCTGCATCTTGTAAATCAATGCCAGACGCTCGCTCGACTGATAAGGCGACTGGGCAAAGTAATCGGACGTATGCCGGAAAAACAGCGTCAGCATATACTTTTGTCGGAATATGTAAGTACCGGTTAAGGCGTAAGTGCTTGCCGGACGCAAATCCGGACTTCCGTGTATCTCCGAATAGCCGTCTATATAACTGATAGCCGACTGCATCGACCAATACTCCGGATAACGCTTATCGGAAGACAAAGCGACCTGAAGGAAGTTTTGCGCATTGAAAATCCAGAAGAACGAGGCCTGCGGAAAGACCGCCCAACGCGCATAATCTCCAATCCGGTAATACTCGCCCGTAGCCGACAAGGAGAGAGAGCCTCCATTATTCAGCTGTTTCTTCAACGAGGCATAGAGGTTTGCCGTATGTTCATGCAGGTTGGAATGCGTGTCTGAAGTCGCCACATCTCCTATCACCTCCTGATAGATTTGTTCATCCCGGCTATGCGCGTATTGATAAGCAAGCCCAAATCCCAAAGTCCATTCCTGCCTGAGCGCATAAGATTTGTCGGCATTCAGCGCGAACTTGTCAATCTTCTGCGAGCCGGTGATACCCAACTCGACGGTATCGCCTTCCGCATAATCGGCATGCAACCGTTGGTCGTTCTCCATCCGATAACGTGTGTACTCCACGCTTGCCTTGAATCCGCCTTTGCCTTCATAATCAGCCGAAAGATTATGCAGCCGATTCTCCGTCTCTTTGTTCAGGTCGCTCAGCAGGAAGTTGCCCGTTGTATGGCTATTCCCTTTGTCGGAAGGCGAGAAACTGCCTAAATAAGCTATCCGGAGATGCTCTTTATCCGAAAAGTTATATTCCAAAGCCGAGCGCAGGGTATAGTCCCAACCCTTCGCGCGCATGGCTTCATCGTTTTGTATCTCATAAGTTTGATTTGCCAACGTATGCAGTGAACGCGTCTTCATTTTGACAAATGTCTTGGTATCTTCCGCTTCAAACATCAGGTCGAAGCCCAACTTGGGCGTAGTATAATGCAGGTTTCCGCTCAATCCGCCCGAATGAAAGTATTGATTCTTATAATTCGCCGCCAATTCGCCGGAGAAGAGATACGCATAAGCCCGTTTTAATACGACATTGACAGCTGCACCTCGCACGTGGTATTCTGGCGGTGCGCTATACATCACCTCCGCTTTTTCGACTCGCTCCACAGGCGTGTTCCTCAGCAATGTTTCCAATTGCTCAGCGTCCATGGTGGTAGGTCTTCCATTCAAGAGGATAGTAAGCGAGGTAGCTCCCGCCAACGATAATGCACCGTTCTGCTCGGTAATGCCGGGCAATTTGCTTATCGCCTCAAACGCATTATCCACAATCTTCTTATCGGCAATAGAAGTCAAATCGTAGCTCAACTTGCCCTCTTCCACTTGCACATAAGGCTTTTCGGCCGTGATGACTAAATCTTCCAACACCGAATTGCGTTCTTTCAACACATAGATTTCCGTGCTATCCGGAAGGACGTCTTTTTCTATTTCCTGTGTCTCGTAGGCAAGGTGTTGCAGAATATACCGGCACGGCACTACTTCATGCCGGAATCGGAACCAACCCGCCGTATCCGTGAGGCTTACCTCCATAAACGTTGAGTCGGCTTTCTGCAAGACTACGGTTGCCCCTTCTATTGGATTCCCGGCTTCATTCACCACTCTCCCGCTAAGGCTTTGCGCAGAGAGCGTCCCAAAGCATCCCAATCCTATACCTATTATATATATGTATCGTTTCATTTGTTTTGTTATTTGTTGGAAGCAAAAGTAAAGGAATCCATAGGTAGATTGCGTTATCATTCCGCTATTTAGTGTTATCTAACGTGAATTCGATATAAGAAAAACA
>CAZOKT010000256.1:0-1365 GCA_964580505.1 uncultured Parabacteroides sp.
AGAAAATTGTATCTTTGCGTCGGTTAAAAGTGAAAGGCAAAATGAAACAGTATCTCGATTTACTCCGCTACGTGCTGGATAATGGTACGCGAAAAGAAGACCGCACCGGGACGGGTACGCTGAGTGTTTTCGGCTACCAGATGCGGTTCAATCTGGAGAACGGGTGTAATTTTCCTCTGTTGACGACGAAAAAACTCCATCTTAAGTCAATAATCTACGAATTATTGTGGTTCTTGAAAGGGGACACGAATGTAAAGTATCTGCAAGAGCACGGCGTACGGATTTGGAACGAGTGGGCAGACGAAGACGGCTCGTTAGGGCATATCTACGGCTACCAATGGCGAAGCTGGCCTGATTACAAAGGCGGTTCCATAGACCAGATAGCTGATGTCGTACAACAGATTCGCGAAAATCCCAATTCGCGCAGAATGATTGTCAGTGCTTGGAACGTGGCAGATTTAAAGAATATGAACCTGCCTCCGTGTCATGCCTTCTTTCAATTCTATGTAGCTGAAGGGAAATTGAGTTTGCAACTTTATCAGCGTAGTGCGGATATATTTCTTGGTGTTCCGTTCAACATAGCTTCGTATGCGCTTCTTCTCCAGATGATGGCGCAAGTTACTGGTTTAGAAGCTGGCGAATTCGTTCATACGTTGGGCGATGCTCATATCTACCTTAATCACTTGGAACAAGTGCGTTTGCAACTGACGCGCGAACCTCGGCAACTTCCGCAGATGAAGATTAATCCGGATGTGCACGATATTTTTGATTTTAAGTATGAAGATTTCAATTTGATCGGCTATGAGCCTTATCCGCATATTAAGGGTATTGTTTCAGTTTGAAATCATAAAATTCAAAAGTCTATGAGTTGTATAATATCAATTATCGCCGCAGTTGCAGAAAACGGTGCTATTGGAAAGAACCAAAAACTGCTATGGTATCTCCCAGCCGATTTGAAACGCTTCAAAAAGCTGACCACCGGTCATGCCGTTATCATGGGACGTAAGACTTTCGAGTCGCTGCCCAACGGACCGCTTCCAGCACGAAAAAATGTCGTTTTGTCGTCGTTCCCGGAAGATTTTGTGAACTGTTTTGCGTGTGATTCTATGTCTGATGCACTGGATTTATGCGGACAAGAATCGGAAGTGTTCATCATTGGAGGCGCACAAGTTTATCATCAGGCATTACGTTTCGCGGATAAAATCTACCTGACACGCGTTCATGCGACGTTTGAGAATGCTGATACTTTCTTCCCCATTGTGAATTGGGAGGAATGGAATGAAGTAGAACACCAAGACTTTCCTGCTGACGAGAAAAATCCGATTCCTTATTCTTTTATCACTTATGTAAGAAGAAAATAAGATT
>CAZOKT010000256.1:1465-2547 GCA_964580505.1 uncultured Parabacteroides sp.
TTACAACTTTTTGTTTAGGTTTTTGCTCTTATATAATGTAAAGATGTAAACTAAATTGCATCTTTGTTTTAAAACAAAAACGTATGAAAGCAAAAGCAGTTTTTATTATAGTATTGCTTTTAGTGCTATTCGGCCTTTCAGCATATCGCGCCATTGCGAATACGTCGTTCTCAAAACAAAATCGGTTTCAAGAAGTACTTTCCGAAAAAGAACCGACAGCATTGGTACGCGAATTAATCGAAAAGATGAGTGGAGAACTGGAAAAAAACTACGAACAATTTCCTGAGCTTATTCATGAGATAGAGAACTATACGCGGACGGTTTCAGATCCAGCTACCGCTGCACTTCTTCACTCACTAACTGCCGAAATGTATCTGAATTATTACCACAACAACCAGCGGAATATCATGCTGCGTACTGATTTGAACGGTTATGAACCGGCAGATATACGCGAATGGACTGCCAGCTTGTTTGAACGGAAGATAGAGGAGGAGCTGAATACCTCAATAGCAGAGCCATCATATTGCAGCAGACACCAACCACGCGATTTGCCGATATTTTGGATTTAGGAGAGGATGCGCGTATGCTTCGTCCGACAATGTATGATTTCCTTCTGCAGCGCGCTACTTTGCTCCTTCCTTCGGATGCTTTTTATTGTCAATGGATAGCGTTTCGTAGCCGGCAGAAAGAGAATCCTAAAGCCGCATTGCTTGTCTCCTTAGATTATTTGAATTTCAAGAAAAGAAATAATGGAACTTCCGAAATGTATGAACAGGGATTAGATTCTCTTGCTCAGCTTTATCCCGAACCTGCATGTCAAGCCGAGATTGATCTGCGGCGGATGAACTATTATGAGATTGGGGCAATATCCATCTTCGATGCGGGAAAAACGGGATTCGGCACGTATCGCATTATACAACCTTGCCATGGAATGTTGGGAGAAGTATCAGGATTTGCCCGTAGCGAATGGCTTTTTCAATACTAAATCGAACTTAGAACAGCCGCTCATTCGAGTGCAGAGTAATAATAATGTATATCCGGGAAAGAACGTGGAGCTGAAGGTTACTTATCGGAATGTTCCA
>CAZOKT010000257.1:0-2533 GCA_964580505.1 uncultured Parabacteroides sp.
CCAGAAGAAAAGCCGAGCGCATGCGGCAGTGCTTGTGGAGCGGGTGACAAATAATGGCATTCGCTTGCAGATGAAAAGAGGGTTTCTGCCATGTTCGTTGCGGGCATGGCAGAAATATTAACGAATCGGACAATTTATGGAATACTTTGCTTTTCAGTGGCACATCACGGAAGCATGCGACCAGCGTTGCAAGCATTGCTACATTTACGCCTTGGGCAGTCATGCTAAATTCAAGGAAGTGACGGAAAAGGAGATGGATGCCATTGTTGCGAATATAAAGGCATTTGGTCGGAAAGCCAATCGGCAACCTTACCTATATATTACGGGCGGCGACCCTATTTTGCATCCGCAGTTCTGGCGTTTGGCCGAAAAGCTGAAATCAGAACGGATTCCGTTTGCCATTCTGGGTAATCCGTTTCACCTGAACGACGAAGTCTGCAAACGATTGGCATCATACGGCTGCCGCAAATATCAGCTTTCGTTGGACGGATTGGAGACGACCCACGACCGTATACGTCGTCCGGGCTCTTTCAGGGAAACGCTTGAAGCAATTCCCTACCTGCAACGTGCCGGCATAACTGTTGCGATTATGGCGACGGTTTCCAAATGGAACTTTCGGGAAATCCCGAAGCTGGTAGATGTCGTGGTGGAACATAAGGCTGACGTGTTTGCTTTTGCCCGCTATTGTCCTGACGCTGAAAGCAAAGAATCCTGCTGTACTCCTGAGGAATACAGAGAAATGTTGGAGCAATGCTGGAAGAAATTCGAACAATACAAAGGCGGGCAGACTTGGTTTAATCTAAAAGACCACCTTTGGACTCTGTTTAAATATGAAAAAGGTTTGTTCAATCCGGCAGACTATCCGGATGAGGAAACCGTTTACGAGGGTTGTAACTGCGGAAATTGTCACCTCACTATCCTGTCAGACGGTGCGATATATGCTTGCAGGCGCATGGAAAGCAAAGTCGGCAACGCACTGGAGGAGGACTTGTATAATCTTTTCATAGGGGAAAAGATGGATAATTATCGCAGGTATGAAGATTTCGAAAAATGCAGCAAATGCGAGCTGTTGCGCTTCTGTCGCGGATGTCCGGCTGTGGCATACGGTTATCATGGCAATATGTATGCTCCCGACCCGCAATGCTGGAAACAAATTTAAAGAATCAAAGAAGTTATGATACAGAATGCAGTAATAGAAAATATGCTGAAACGGCGTAGTGTCCGACGGTTCCGGCAAGAACAAATCAGTGAAGAAGAACTCGAAACCATCTTGCAAGCCGGGTTATATGCTCCCAGTGCCGGTGGCCGCCAAGGCGTGCTTTTTGTGGTTTCGCAAGACAAGGATACAAACGAGAAACTGGGACGTATCAAAAAAGCCCATTTTCACGGCAGAATGTCCACGGCAGATGTTTATATCTCTAAAGAACAACCGAGCATTGCCGACGATGCTTCTATCAAGAATGCCTTTTATGACGCTCCAACAGTGATAACCCTTTTTGCTCCCAAGAAATTCCTTTATGCGGAAAGCGATGCTTGTGTGGCGGCAGAGAATATGCTTTTAGCAGCTACTTCGTTAGGCGTAGGCTCATGTTACATCGGTTCGGCTTGGGATTCGTTTGATGATCCGTTCGGACATGAAACGCTCCAAAAGTGGGGAGTCCGTACCGACTATTATGCAGTCCTCCATGTGTTGCTTGGCTATCCCAAAGACCCAATGGATGAAATCAAAGCCAAGCCTCGAAAAGACGGGCGTTTAATCAGAGTATAATAATCAATAACATAAAAAACAGAAATCAGATGAAAAAAGCGATATTGCTACTATTAACAGTTTTAACTATTACTCCGGCTATTTTTGCACAAGGACGGTTAATGTTCGACCTTTCACACGGACAATTTCAAGATGTGCTCTTTTCTCCGTCTTATTTTGATTATGTGATTCCTGATTATAAGGAAATCCTTGAGCGTAACGGGATAGAATACGTGGAAAACACTAAAGAAATCACACACGAGTCCCTCAAGGACATAGATGTGTTGCTTATGCTTTCGCCGTTGGCGCGTACCACCCAGAAACCGATAACAGAAACAGAAAAGCAGGCTATCGCCCATTTTATCCGCAACGGAGGTAGTGCCATAATGATGGTAGATGAAGAATCACATAGGGTGATATTAGACGAATATGGAATCAATGATATAATCCGGCAATTCGGCATAGAACTTGGTGACGACATTACTGATGTGCCCGGCAACTGCGGGGCAATAAGTTTTGAAAACGAGATATTCAACGGGCGCAGAGAAATTCCATACAGCGGTTCAAGGCTCCTGAAAGGCGGCATTCCTGCCAGTGTCTGCATGGAAGGCGGTTATTTGCATGCCTCATACGTGAAGTTGGAAAACGGGGGTAAGCTGTTCGTTACGGCAGAAACTATGGTCGGGTTACTGATGGGATATCCCGATGGCGAACGGAACATTCACAAAAAGATGGAAACCCGCTGGTGGGGAAAAGACAGTAAGTTGTACATGGAAGAGCTTATCC
>CAZOKT010000258.1:0-2492 GCA_964580505.1 uncultured Parabacteroides sp.
TATAGATTTATCAATGGTTCTTATTGATTTGCTCTTGAACAATTGCATCTACTACAGCAACCGTAGTCAAGTTCAGGATATCCCTCGTTGAGCTCTCCACGTCGGTGAAGTGAATCGGTTTGTTCAACCCCATCTGGATTGGACCGATAGATTCTACGTTGCCCATCTCCAACATCAATTTGTAGGCACTGTTCGCCGAACTCAGGTTCGGGAATACCAATGTGTTTACATCACGTCCTTTCAATGTATTGAACGGATACATCTCATCGCGCAGCTTTTTGTCTAATGCGAAGTTTACCTGCATTTCTCCATCAATCAGGATATCCGGATGATTCTTGTGAAGGTATTCAATGGCATCATGCACCTTCAATGGACTTCCTTGCTTGTCTGCCCCGAAATTGGAGTAGGAGAGCATGGCGATAACCGGATCATGCGCGAAGAACTTCACGGCATCATGCGTCAGGCGGGCAATGTCAATCAACACCTCTGTGGAAGGATGGCGATTGATTAAAGTATCTGCCATGAAGAACGTGCCTTTTTTACCGGAGATAATATGCATGGCACCAAAATGATTGTAGGTAGGACGGATACCGATAATCTGCTCAGCCAGCTTCGTGACTTCCGAATATCGGCTATATACCCCCGTGATAAACGCATCCGCATCTCCGGTCTCCACCATCATCATACCGAAAGCATTCCGGTCGAACATCTTTTCGCAAGCCTCCGAATAAGTAACTCCCGCACGTTCTCGCTTCTTAGCAAGGATTCTTGCATAGCGGTGACGCCGGTCTGTTTCTGCCTCAGAACGCATATTGATAATCTCTATACCTTCAAGGTTGATGTTTTCTTCACTTGCCAACTTATGCAGATATTCCCAATTACCCAAAAGAACAGGTTGGCAGATTCCTTCGGCTTTTGCTTCGGCGGCTGCTTTCAGCATATTGATATGATTGGCTTCCGCAAAGACAACCCGCTTCGGATGGGCTTTCGCCATATCCGTGAAAGAGCGCAAAAGCTTGTTATTATAACCCATCATCTCCCGCAAATGGTTTGCGTAGGCTTCCCAATCGGTAATATGCCTGCGGGCAACGCCTGAATCCATAGCTGCTTTCGCTACGGCACAAGATACGCGCGTCAGCAAACGCGGGTCTAATGCTTTCGGCAGGATATAGTCCCGTCCGAATGTGGTTCGTTTCAATTTATAAGCGGCATTGACTACATCAGGCACCGGTTCTTTCGCCAATTTAGCGATGGCAAATACTGCCGCCAATTTCATTTCCTCGTTAATTGCCTTTGCACTGGTATCCAATGCTCCGCGGAAAATATATGGGAATCCCAATACATTATTGATTTGGTTGGGATAGTCGGAGCGTCCTGTGGCAAAGATAATATCTTCGCGCGACTCCATTGCGTCGGCATAAGAGATTTCCGGATTCGGGTTTGCCAATGCAAAGACTATCGGATTGGCATTCATTGAGCGTACCATCTCTTTCGTCAGCACGTTTGCAACTGATAAGCCCAAGAATACATCTGCGCCCTTTACTGCCTCTTTCAATGTTTTGACTTCGGTGTGTGAAGTGGCAAATTCCTTCTTTTGTTCATTCAAGTCGGTACGGTTGATGGAAATAACCCCTTTGCTATCACACATGATGATATTCTCTTTACGCGCGCCCAACATTACATACAACTTTGTACATGAGATAGAAGCCGCACCGGCGCCATTGACTACGATTTTTATTTCGCCGATGTTTTTCCCGGCAATCTCCAAGGCATTAATCAATCCTGCCGCCGAGATAATAGCCGTGCCGTGCTGGTCGTCGTGCATTACGGGGATATCCAGTTCCTCTTTCAACCTTGTTTCGATTTCGAAACATTGCGGCGCCTTGATGTCTTCCAAGTTGATGCCCCCGAAAGTTGGGGCAATCGCTTTTACAGTTTCGATGAACTTCTGCGGGTCTTTCTCGTTGACTTCGATATCAAATACATCAATTCCCGCAAATATCTTAAACAAAAGCCCTTTTCCTTCCATTACCGGTTTGCCGGCCATTGCGCCAATATCACCCAATCCTAATACGGCAGTACCGTTCGAGATAACAGCAACCAAGTTCCCTTTTGCAGTGTATTTATAGGCATCCAGCGGGTTTTTCTGGATTTCCAAGCAGGGCTCTGCTACGCCCGGTGAATAGGCCAATGACAAATCAGCCTGTGTACTATACGGTTTGGTAGGTATAACCTCAATCTTTCCGGGCTTGCCTTCCGCATGATAGCGCAAGGCTTCCTCTTTTGTGATCTTTGCCATAGATTCTTATAGAATATAAATTAAACTAATCTTTTCTCGTCATATTGTCATACTTATGACATGCAAAAATAGTAATTTATCAAAGATTCTGTCCGCCTTCTATCTAAAAATTCTCATAATAGAATTTAAAATGCAGACGCTTATCAAAGGGTAATCTGGAAAGCTCCGTCATATACCGGACAAATATAATTAT
>CAZOKT010000259.1:0-2476 GCA_964580505.1 uncultured Parabacteroides sp.
TTTACATCTTATATCGAACTCACGTTAAAATACAAATGGAAGATACAAGCGGATTTGTCATTTCCTTTCCTTTTGTAATTTTCACCTAATTTATCACCCATAACTTGAAAGCTATCTTGAAACTATTTCTCAAAATATAACAGAAATAACAGGGCTATCCCATATCGTTTTGGCAATCTTTTTGCAAGAATATGGGAAAAGAAGAAATGAAGAATGTGACATGGTGCTATATTCTCTGCTTCTTATTCAAAGATAAACCATTGATAATAAAAGCGAAATAAGATATGAGTAATAAGAAATTTGAAGAACAATCTCAGACATCTAACGTAGAGAATGAAGAGATTGTAAATGACGAAGCGACAAATTTGCAGGAAAAAGAAGAAAATACGGCAGATAATGTTGCAGAGAATGACAATCTGTCTGTGCAGTTGGCAGAGTTACAAAAGAAATATGACGAATTAAATGATACGCATTTGCGTTTGCGTGCAGAATTTGATAATTATCGCAAGCGTACCTTACGCGAGAAGAGTGAGTTGATTAAGAATGGAGGAGAGAGCGCATTGACGCATTTACTTCCGGTAGTCGACGACTTCGAACGTGCTTTGCAGAATATTCAGAAAGCAGAAGATGTGACTGCAATCGCAGAAGGTGTAGAACTGATTTACAATAAATTTATTGCTTATCTGACCAGTCAAGGTGTTAAGCCTATCGAAGTGGTAGGCAAGCCGTTCGATATCGAACAAGGCGAGGCCATTGCTACAATACCTGCTCCGGAACCTGAGCAGAAAGGCAAAGTGTTGGATTGCGTTCAGACAGGGTATACACTGAACGATAAAGTGATTCGTCATGCAAAGGTTGTAGTAGGAGAATAATTTAAGACAAGACGCAAGATGGCTAAAAGAGATTACTACGAGGTATTGGGTATCGACAAAACGGCTTCGGCAGACGAGATAAAGAAAGCGTACCGAAAGAAGGCTATCCAGTATCATCCGGATAAGAATCCGGGCAATAAAGAAGCAGAAGAGAAGTTCAAAGAGGCGGCTGAGGCGTACGATGTCTTGAGTGACCCTCAGAAACGTCAGCGTTATGACCAATTCGGCCATGCAGGTGTTGGCGGTGCTGCGAGTGGCGGAGGAGGCTTCAGCAGTATGTCAATGGAAGATATTTTCTCTCAATTTGGTGATATATTCGGCGGACACTTTGGTGGATTTGGTGGCTTCGGCGGATTTGGTGGCTCCCGTAGTGGTCGCCGCGCAAATCGGGGGTCTGATTTGCGTGTCAAAGTACGGCTTTCATTAAAAGAGATTGCGACGGGCGTTGAGAAGAAAATCAAAGTGAAGAAATATGTAGCCTGTCCTCATTGTCATGGTTCAGGAGGCGATGGAAACGAAGGCATAAAAACGTGTGATACTTGTAAAGGCAGCGGTGTAGTAACTCGCATAGCAAATACGATTTTAGGACAGATGCAAACACAGACTACGTGTCCGAACTGTGGAGGTGAAGGAAAGGTAGTCGTAAAGAAATGTGCGCACTGCAACGGTGAAGGTATTATCCGTGATGAAGAAGTAATTACGATTAACATTCCGGCCGGTGTAATGGAAGGTATGCAGTTATCGATGAATGGAAAAGGTAATGCTGCACGTCATGGAGGCATCAACGGTGACTTGTTGATTTTGATAGAAGAAGAACCGCATTCGGAATTATTGCGTGATGAGAATGACTTGATTTATAATCTATTGTTGAGCTTCCCGCAAGCTGCATTAGGATGTACGATTGAGGTACCAACAGTAGACGGAAAGGCAAAGGTTAAAATCGAGCCGGGTACACAACCGGGCAAAGTGCTTCGTTTACGCAATAAGGGACTCCCTTCAGTAAATGGTTATGGAACGGGAGATTTGTTGGTGAATGTCAGTGTCTATATTCCGGAAACTTTATCTTCGTCAGAGAAAGATATCTTGAACAGACTGGAAAATTCGTCAAACTTCCAGCCGAACAAAAACATGAAAGAGAAATTCTTTGAAAAGTTCAGACGATTATTTAATTAGAAGGATAAAGAAACTACATTTTAGTAGGTGGTAACTTAGTCATACTGCGTTCATCGCATCTAAACAAATTGCGTGCTATGTTTATCGTCTCAATATTAGCAAGGAACGATTCTGATATTGCTATGGCAGGACTTTTATCATGAAAAGCATAAATAACACTACCTCTGGACTACACAGGTTCAACCTCTGAGGCACTTAGGTTGCATCTCTGAGGCATTTAGGTTGTACCTTTGAGGCACTTTGGTCAGACGGGCGCGCTCTGCTTATATCGAACTCACATTAAATATGTAGAAAAAAGTAGGGCTTTTCGCCCTACTTTCCAAATTGTTTGTAACTTTGTGATGTATAATGGCGTAAGCCTAATAAGATGAACAATTCCCCCATAAAATAGAAGATAGTTAACATCATATTATAAACAATAATTTTTACAG
>CAZOKT010000260.1:0-2472 GCA_964580505.1 uncultured Parabacteroides sp.
CCTTTTTTATTGCCTTTTCGCTTAATTAACCGATGAAGAAAAGCCTTTGTACCTATTGATGGTGTACTTTGTAACATTCAGCAGACATTTGTCAAAGCGCATTTTTTAACAGACAAGAACAAATAGAGGATCGGTACACGTTATTGCTACCTAAAAGGGGGGATTGTAGATTAAAAAATACCTGCAAATAGTTATTTGGCCACAAACAAGAGTTACTTACTTTTGCAACCAATATAAACACAAACAAATATGAGAATCGAGAAAATTGTAGGACGTGAAATATTGGATTCGAGAGGCAATCCAACGGTCGAAGTAGATGTAATGTTGGAATCTGGTGTAATGGGACGAGCTTCCGTTCCTTCGGGTGCATCAACTGGCGAACATGAAGCTTTGGAATTGCGTGATGGCGACAAGACTCGGTATGGAGGAAAAGGCGTACTGAAGGCCGTTGAGAATATTAACAATGTGATAGCACCGGCTCTGATAGGTATGTCTGCATTAGACCAAATGGGCGTTGATCATGCCATGTTAGCGTTAGATGGTACGAAGACAAAGTCCAACTTAGGAGCAAACGCTATCTTAGGTGTATCGTTGGCTGTAGCAAAGGCTGCTGCGAATTATTTGGATATTCCTTTGTATCGTTATATCGGTGGTACGAATACATACGTGATGCCGGTTCCGATGATGAATATTATTAACGGAGGTTCGCACAGCGATGCTCCGATTGCTTTTCAAGAGTTCATGATTCGCCCGGTCGGAGCTACGAGCTTCCGTGAAGGTTTGCGTATGGGAGCTGAAGTTTTCCATGCGTTGAAGAAGGTTCTTCATGACAGAGGTTTAAGCACAGCCGTAGGCGATGAAGGAGGTTTCGCTCCTGCATTGAACGGTACGGAAGATGCGCTGAACAGCATCATTACAGCAATCAAGGCTGCAGGCTACGAGCCGGGCAAGGATGTGAAGATTGGTATGGATTGCGCATCGTCTGAGTTCTACAAGGATGGCATCTATGATTATACAATCTTTGAAGGTGAAAAGGGTGTGAAGCGTACTTCCGACGAGCAAATCGATTATCTTGAAACGCTTATCAACGAATATCCTATCGATTCAATCGAGGATGGTATGAGCGAGAATGATTGGGAAGGTTGGAAGAAACTGACCGATCGCATTGGTAACCGTTGTCAGTTGGTGGGCGATGATCTCTTCGTAACGAATGTTGAGTTCTTATCACGTGGTATCAAAGATGGATGCGCGAACTCTATCCTGATTAAAGTAAATCAAATCGGTTCGCTGACAGAGACGTTGAATGCAATTGAGATGGCACACCGTCATGGCTATACAACAGTAACTTCTCATCGTTCGGGCGAGACAGAAGATGCTACAATTGCAGATATTGCTGTGGCTACAAACAGCGGACAAATCAAGACGGGTTCACTTAGCCGTTCCGACCGTATGGCTAAGTACAACCAGCTCCTCCGTATCGAAGAGGAATTGGGTGACCGTGCAGTATATGGTTATCAACATTTGAAATAAACAATCGATTAATATTGGTATTGCTTAATCTGTGAAGGAGTTGTACGGCTTATGACCGGCAACTCCTTTTTTATTTAATACAATAATATAAGGATAATTCACTCCAATTAAACATTTATTCTTCAGAATATTTCTGTATATTTATCCCCGAATTTCATTAACAATTAAAAGAATACAGAAATGAGAAACTTAGTGATTACATTATTGGCAGTTTGTGCTATTGGAGGTTTGCAAGCACAAGATTTGGAGCCCATTCAACTGAATGCCCCGACTCAGAAAGGAGGTTTGACTGTAATGGAGGCATTTGCTCAACGACAATCAACACGAACTTTTAGTGAAAAAGAACTGACGATGCAAGAATTATCAGATTTGCTTTGGGCGGCTAACGGTGTGAATCGGCCGGAAAAAGGTATGCGAACAGCACCCAGCGCCATGAATTGTCAGGAGGTCGATATTTATGTATGTATGAAAAAAGGCGCTTACTTGTATGATGCAAAAGCAAGTGTGTTGCAGCCAATAGTTGCAGAAGATTTACGTGGAGCTGTGGCAGGAGGTCAAGAATTTGTTAAGGTTGCTCCTGTGGTCTTAGTGCTTGTTAGCGACTTATCTAAGCTGCGTGGCGGAGATACGGAGTCTAATCGTATGATAGGTGCGATGGATGCCGGCATTGTATCGGAGAATATTTCGATTGCGTGCGCAGGATTAGATTTTATTACCGTTCCGCGTGCTTCGATGGATAAAGAGACTCTGAGTCAAAAGTTGCAACTAAAAGAAACTCAAATTCCATTGCTGAATCACCCTGTAGGAAAGAAGTAATAATAGATGTAAATTGTTTCTCCGAGAGGTAGGGATATAGCCATAAAAGCATTATTGTATGGCGGATGATCTTTGCGAGGAACAGCCCTTAAAATTTCAGCGTGCATGAAGCGGTAAGTTCACGCA
>CAZOKT010000261.1:0-2465 GCA_964580505.1 uncultured Parabacteroides sp.
AGTTCTGAAATCTTCATGCGAAGATTTATGCACAGCAAAATGGCAAAGCTATTAGATAATGAAAGTATTTTACAAACCAACACACAAGCAATTGACATAATTGAACAGGTCGAAGAAGAATATAGTGAATCAAAATATGGATCTATAAAATATACAAAAGATGAGATGTATTGGATAGGATATCTATATAGATATTTTTCATATACCTATGAATTAACATCACCTAGAGTTTATAAGATTGTAAAACCAAAAGAGCTAAGAGAATTATTTTTACCATATCACACTCTAAGTCCTCAACAAGCTATAGAACGTATATTAGAGGCAAGGAATATTAATCTAAATTCACAAGATGAAATAAATAGACAATTTGAAATCTTTAAAAGAATTAGAGCCAATCATTGACCCTAGTGAGCGGATACTACTAGCTCCTTAAAATTTCTAGCGATTGAGAAAGTGTCGATACGGCACTTTTTAATGATAATAAATTGAAACTATCTGTCCTTAAACCTTTCTAAATACCCATATCCATTTAATGCAAGCATTAATAAATTGCAAAATTGTAAACTCACACAATAGTACATTTATACCCAATTATACCCTTGAATTAGTGGGTATAAAGGGGTATAATTTTATATAGAACAGGAGGTGCACTATGGAACTATCTGAAATTCAAGCTCGTACAGCAGAGCTAGAGAAGCAAATTTCAAATCTACCTGCAGGCTCCATTACAAAGAAAACTGTCAATGGGAAGGAATATTACTATCATCGCTGGACAGAAGAAAAGAAGCGACATGAGAAGTATATTCCTTTTGAAGAATTGGAAAATTTCCGTGCTCAGATTGAACATAGAAAGGCTCTAGAACACCAACTGAAAACTCTGAAAAGGCGTCTTCCTAAAACAAAGTCCAGAGATACCTCTGACTTTATTACCAATATCCGCACCGGCCAAGAACTACACTCCTTTGCAGACTCAGTCCGAGTCTATCGCAAACGCGAGTGTTTTTGGCAATTGCACAACTATGTTTACGGTGACAAACAGGATAAGGTGTTTATCCTCTATGGCCTGCGCCGAACAGGCAAAACAACCTTGATCCGTCAGATCTTTGCAGAGATGAATGATACTGAGCTTGCCATGTCGGCATTCATCCAGATTACTGCAAAAAATACACTGGCAGATGTAAACAAAGACCTAAAGCGACTAGAAGCACAGGGATTCAGATATGTATTTCTTGATGAAGTGACACTGATGGAGGACTTCATTGCAGGGGCGGCACTGTTTTCTGATGTATTCGCTACCTGTGGCATGAAGATTGTGCTATCTGGCACAGACTCATTAGGTTTTCTCTTCACCGAGGATGAACAACTCTATGACCGCTGTATTTTGCTTCACACAACCTTTATCCCATACCGGGAGTTTGCGTCTGTTTTAAAAATACAAGGAATTGACGAGTATATCCGCTATGGCGGCACCATGAGCCTTAGCGGTATCCATTACAATGAAACCTGTACCTTTGCTAGTAAGGAAAGCACAGATGAATATGTAGACACTGCTATTGCCCGCAATATTCAACATTCTCTTCGCTACTATCAGTATGAAGGACATTTTAGACACTTACGCGAGTTATACGACAAAAACGAATTAACAAGCGCCATTAATCGTGTAGTGGAGGATATCAACCATCGCTTCACACTAGAGGTACTTACCAGAGATTTTAAGTCGCATGACCTAGCTATTTCTGCCAGCAACTTGCGCCGCGATCGCCAAAACCCAACCGACATCCTTGACCGCATTGACCTTGCTTCTGTTACAGAGAACCTGCGAAAACTCCTAGAAATCCGCAACAAAAAAGAACAAACTATAAAACTAAAAGACATTCATGCAACAGAGATCAAAGAATATCTGGACTTACTGGATCTGACTCAAGAGATCGATGTTTTACATCTGCCAGATGTAAGCACAAAGTCTAACAGAACAGTAATTGCCCAGCCTGGTCTTCGCTATGCTCAGGCTGACGCACTAATCTCTAGCCTTCTTTTAGATGAGACATTCAGTGCCCTTTCTCTTTTGGAGCGTAGAGCTGTACAAGAGCGCATTCAAACTGAAATCAAAGGACGTATGCTAGAAGACATAGTTCTGCTAGAAACCAAGCTGGCCAACAGCAAAAAGCAGGTATTCGTCCTACAATTTCCTGTAGGTGAGTTTGATATGGTGGTATTTGACCCTGATGCCAGCTCGTGCCAAATTTTTGAAATCAAGCACAGTACAGAAATTGCCCCACAACAATACCGACATATGATTGACAAAGAAAAGTGTGCTCAGACTGAGCACCGTTACGGACCAATCATCAAAAAAACTGTCCTGTATCGCGGTGATAGCAGAGTTAGTGATGGCATTCAATATCAGAATGTAGAAGAATACCTGCAAAATATCGTCAAAATATAAGCCACCCTAGAGTGAAAAGCTT
>CAZOKT010000262.1:0-2448 GCA_964580505.1 uncultured Parabacteroides sp.
ATCATCCTTTGTGGTAGGCTTTAACTCGGAGTGCCCGTATAATGGATGACGGAAACGGCTCACTCCCTTGGCATTTATATGTAAGAGTACATATATATCTACCAAGAGGGAGCGTTTCTCTGTCATTCCGATTATACGTTGAATTTCCGAGGTTCACCACAAACGGAATGAAGCCAAACGCTTCCAATACTATGTCTGCCAAAAGACTTATAAGGCTAATGACGCGCCAAAGATACAAAAGAAAATCGCCTTATACAGGCAGATTTCCCGAAAATATTTGCAACATTGATATTTACTGTTACAAAGGACAAATCAAGTCGGCTTCCCTCATACAGAAGCAAGCAATCAGAAACAGACACTTTTGGGGTATTAACTTTTGATTGCAGCCTCTTTGAATCACTATAACCTTTTAGATTATGATGATACAATAAAACCACCGTATCAAAGTCCATAGAAAGATTATTTTGATACAGTTCTCATTTTGCTACAAAATCATCAGAGCAAAAGGTTTCTCACTGAATTTATATGGTTGATTCCACCGCTTGCACTATTCTGCATTTTTTCCAAAGTCCGACGAAACTTATTCATTCGTTTACTTAATCCTGAACGGGAAGCAAAGAGAGGTTTTAGAGCCATCTCCAATGTCTTTATATCTCCTTGGTATGCGTTCAATATCTTCTGCATGGCAAAATCATCATAGGTGTCTGCTTGAATTTCGGGTATGTCTGAAGTGTGGCCAAATACTCGGTCGTACATAGTCAGTATGGGGTTGGACTCCGCGTTCAAGACCTCATTGATATAAGTGTCTTTGAGGTTAAGGTAACTTCTAACTTTACCAATAGTTTCAAGTTTTACCTCAAACCTTGTTACACCATTGAATTGCTTTACGACCTCCCATTTGTTAGGGAGTATAGAAAGAAAGTCCTTATTCTTAGGCTTGATTATTTCTTTTTCTTTGCGATAGATACTGATGCACTCTTTACACTTGGAAGATTTAACGTCTCGAATGAAATCAATCCCTTCGTTATCGTAATAATCCCATTTGTACCGTCTGTAATTCTTTACCCACACAGATAATGCTTGCAGGGTTTCATCAGAAAGTGTAGCATGTACATCCTTGGTTACATCTGCTGAGGTTATACATCCCGTTTGCAGTATGCCATCCACATCTATTCGACAAATCCCTAATTTGTCAATGTTTTCAAGACATTGCCTAATGGTGTACTTTGAAATAAGTTTGGGGTAGTCTTCTCCCAAAACCTTACTCGAAAACTCTAAGGTTAATGTTTGCTTGGGTTTGCTTATTGCAATGAATAAGTTGAATGGTACACTCTTATCATCCTTGGATGAGTAATATTGTCCTATTAAGTCCCCGTTCTTGGGATTATACTTTTGGTTGAACTGTATTTGCTGTTTCAACAGATATTTATAGTTGGCTTTTATCTTCAGCCTGTCGAATGTTAAATAAGTCACTATTCATAAGAATATCTTTTTATTTTTCAAGAATGTACTCTACAGGCTACATTTCCCCCTTTTGATAATGAGATAGACGAAGAGAGGTGAAGGCCTCTCTCCTATTTATTCTCACAATCTGTACTATCAGGAATCGTTTCCCAATAGGCTTTGAGAGCAACGGATATCGCCCTCTTGTGTTGTACACTTTTAGCCCGACCTTTAAGGCTTGCGCTGATTTTGCGTTTGGTTTCTTCACTTCTTTGCCTTGTAATTCTTTTCATAATCTTATTCCGTTATACATATATAAATATAGGTAAGGCTGAAAAGGATTATCAAGATTAGTAAGTTCGCCTCAAATTCTGTAGAAAATTTGAGGAATACAAAGCTCTTGGATTAAAGACATACCCCTTCTCCCTATAGTAGTCCATTATAAGCAGGGATACGGAGATAGGGGAACATACATCCCCCTACCTACCAATATGTTACAAGTCTATCTCTTACAAAACTGCTACTGAAAGTGTTTGCTTTCAATTTAGGGGTAAGTTTTTCTGTATTCTTTGGCCATTTTCCTAAGAAACAGTATCTTTGCGAAAAAGAAATCAAACCATTGTTCTTTGAACTTTATTAGGTGGAAGTATTGGCTTAGTTGGGTCAGGAATCCAATGCCTGAGTTCCCAAATCTTATCCAAGTCCTCTAAAAATTGGTTCGAGAATAGAACGTTCAAGGGTACCAACAAATCAGCTAAGCAATTGAACGTCAATGCTTAGCTGATTTTATTTTATCCTTATTGTTCCCATTTACCCTTAATAGGGCATATTTTAAATGTGACTAAACTCCTTTCAATTCCTAATTTAGGAATTAAAGCAACTTTTGCCTATGTTCCTACCTCCTTTCGGATAAAATAATTAACTTTGTAGTGACACACCTTTGCTGAAAGCCTAAAAAAGGAAGAAGCAGGTTGTCGCTTTACATAATGAAGAGCGTTTACTATA
>CAZOKT010000263.1:0-2422 GCA_964580505.1 uncultured Parabacteroides sp.
GAGGATTTATCAGGCGAAATAAATCTTCAACCTTCCCGATACCTTCTAAACGATATTCTTCCTAAGGCCAATGATGGGGAAAAATTATTCAAATTGGCAGATCTTGTTGACATAGTGCCTTTAACTGGTATTATGACAGACAAAATAGAGGAAGAGAAGGATATTCCTCTTATAGGGATGAGAGAGTTATCACTCTCCTATCTGAACTGCGACATTTATTTTGAGGAGATACCTGTTTCAAAGAGAACAGGAAATAGAATACTTACCGCAGATTGCCTTTTAATAGGCTTTATCGGCGGAAAGTTCAAAGTAGGAAGAGTACATGGGGTTTCCGAGTCTAAACCTGTGGCATTAAGACCGGAGGTTATTGCCGTGAACTTAAAATCTAATGCTGTAACTGAAGATTTTTTTCTTCGCTGCATTATGGCTAGAGATAGTGAGCAGCAAGCAACCAGATTATCAACAGGCGTTACTATATCTCGCTTGTCACAGCAGGACTTTCTGTCAATTTCAGTTCTTGTCCCCACTCTTATTTCGCAACAGGAAAGTTTGTGTAAGGAAGATACCAGAAGTCGCTTGATCGAATCCGACCGTCAACTACTGGAATCGGCAGAGGCTTTTCGCCGTGACATTCATATAAAAAAGCATGCGATAGGACAGACTATCTTCAATCTGGACAACTGGATGCAAGTATTGCAGATTGCTCGCGAGGAAGGAAACGGTGTTGTAGATGACAATGCGGTTGTCTATAAGACGAAGGTCACTGATATTTATTCAAATCTGCAAGCTATCATGCAGGAATTACAGATAAAGATTAGCAAGTTAGATAGCGGATATGGTATGCAATGTCGTGAAATTCCATTAACGGACTTTATTGAAGACTATATTCAGAAACATCCAAGTCCTATTTTTCAATATGTTTTTGATTCGATGTCAGATCGTGCCCAGCAAACAGTTAAAGATCTGCATGGGGAAATTGTAATTGCAAAAGGGGAACCCATAGGACGCGTAAAGTTTCCGGTTGAAGCTTTGACTACTATTTTTGACAATATAATTAACAATGCCTGTTGCCATGGCTTTGAGAATACAGCAGATTCCAAGAATATGGTTAGGATTGAGATTAGGAGAGAAGGAGAAAATTACATTGTGAATATCTCCAATAATGGGAAACCATTACTTTCTGGTTATGACTCTGAAAGTGTACTTACCTATGGTATTTCTTCCAAAGAAGGTAATGGACACTATGGTATAGGAGGATATGAAGTACGTAAACTAATGCAGGAGTTTGATGGTGATGCGAAAGTTATATCCAATCCTGATGATGAGTTTTCTGTTACATATAAACTTATCTTCCGCAAAAATAACATTGTTTTTTCATTTTCTATTTGAGTACTATGAGTGATACTAAATTTAAGGTTTTGTGGGTTGATGACCTTACTGGAACTCAAGATAAGATGTTTGCAAGCGGTTTAGAGACTCGTGCAATCAAAAAAGGTATAAAACTCGTGCCATTTACAAATTGGGAAGAAGCTGAATCGGTGTTAAAAAAGAATTTCAAGTCCTATTCCGCTATTATTTTAGATGCGAACTGTAAACTCCGTAAAAACGATAGTAGGACCGATGAGGGGTTTATTCCATCAGTTGTACCGTCTTTGGTTAGTATCTTTACTGAAAAAAGACAAACTATACCTTGGTATATACTGTCTGCTGGAACGATGAGTAACTTTGACTATGCTGTTCGAACAGCGCGGCATACCCGCGCAGCGCATCAAGAAGAATGGGGCAATTTGGTATATTTAAAAGATGCCATAGCTAATTCACAAAATTCTGTGGATATGATGTTTACAAACATCATAAAAGTCGCAAAGAACCAAAATGCAAATATTATAGCGTTTAATTTTCAAGATGTCTTCAAGTATCTTGGCGAGGGAAAACTAATCTGTAAAGAAGTTCGTGCTATTATGATGGATATGCTCTGTGCATTCTACTATCCTGCTGATAATTGGCAATTCAAATACGAGGGGAATCCACTTCGTAAGGTAATGGAGTATATTTTTCGTGCTGCATACAATTACGGATTATTACCACAGGAGTGTTTTGAGCACGATAATCAACTCAATTTGCTTGAATCCAATCGCTACATGTCGGGATTAGAAACAAAGTATAGTGGTGTGCGTTATGGCAATGAAGGTGATACGATATTTCCTGAATATCTTGGCAAGATTACACTACAGATACTTAATTTCACAAATACAGACTCTCATACGAATGAAGAACATCCATATACCATAGACGATAAGGATTTGGAAATTTCCGAAAATGAAAAAGAACTTTATTTTTCGTATGTCTTGCAATTGTGCCATGTGATTAAGTACTTCGGTGCATTTGTCGATAAACACCCAGACAAGGAAGCAAATAGAAG
>CAZOKT010000264.1:0-2357 GCA_964580505.1 uncultured Parabacteroides sp.
AATTGTCGGTTTGGTACAGTACGAATTTCCGCATTCATCGTACACCTAATTAAGGTTTGTTGTATAAGTAGAGTTAATAAGAATACATGGTTTATTTCATCTATTTAACCTATATAAACATATCTCTAATTAGTCCCAACTCGGAAACGAATCGGAATGAATGGTACCGAACATCGGGACTAATTTTATATTTTGCAGCACGTGATTTACCGGAGGCTTGCTTTAGGATTGGTCATCTTTCATTCCCTCTCAACAGATTTAATATTAAACGGTTGGCATTATCAACAGGAGCCGTATCCAATGAAGCCAGATAAATCTTCGTTGTTGTTTCCGAATCATGCCCCATGCCTTCACTGATTACAGAAATCGCGATATTCTTGCTCTTGGCTATACTTGCCCAAGCATGGCGGGCAACATACAGCGTAAGTGTAATTGATAGCTGCAATTCTTTTCCTATAATCCTCAGATATTTATTGATGCGATGACTTTCATTGAGATACTGACGCCTCTCATTCGTCTCTGTCCATTTGACAATCGGTAACAGATAAGGAGACTGCGGGTTATTGTAACGCTCTATGATTTCCTGCATACAAGGTTCCCATTTGATAAACAACAGTTGTCCGGTCTTTTTACGCCGATAAGAAAGAATGCCTCTGTTCAGGTCTGTTTTCTTCAGAAAAGCCATATCGACAAACGACATACCACGCGTATAAAAGCTGAAAAGGAACATATCCCGCGCATAACTTTTTGACCCATTCAATGAGAGTTTCATCGCTTTTAATTGCCGAATCGTTTCCAAAGAAATGGCTCGTTTTACAGTTTTCGCTATTCCGGTGTACACATGTCTGAAAGGATATTGCTGTACGGTCAGTCCCTTTTCTACCGCTCTATTATAAGTCGCCCGTAAAATACGCATATAAAAAGAAATCGTATTCATCGCTATCCCGTTCGATTTCAACCATGCTTCATAAGCAATCATCAAATCGGAGGAAACCTCATCAAATATTACATCTTTGTTCTTACGAAAGAGCATAAAACTCCGCAAAGTAGATAAATAAGTCTCGCTTGTCCGACATTTGCCGACCTGCATAAACTGCTCTGCGATTTTCCTCATAAAACCGAAAAAGAGCAGGTCTGCACCTTTATTATTTTTGAATGCCAACACAATATCCTCAGATGTATAAGGGACACCTTTCCGCTCTAACATCAAGATAATCTGCTCTAATCTCCTGTGATCTTCTGTTATAGCTTTCTCCAACTCTGCCAAATACCAGTTCCTCTCTCTATTAGCCAATGAAAAAACGATTCGAGATAATTGCCTATTCCACTCAAACGGAAACAGTTTATATCCGGTACGTATCTGCTTTGCTATCCGGCCATGAATCACTTGATAATAAACTGAACCCTCCTTGCATTCCAAACAAGAAGCCCTGAATTTAATTTTAATAGTAGCCATACTCATTGATTGTTAATTAGGTTAAAGAAATAAAGTATTCTTTTATAACAACCTATAAGCATAACGACGCTATCTCTTCTTCACAAAAAAAACTCGCCGTAGTCAGTTCAATTCGAACCTTTATCGGCGAGTTTCTTATAAAGTTGAATAAGAATATTCTTAACGATAATCTTTCAAAGTCTTTTGCAACTCCTGACGGGCAAAGAAAATACGACTCTTTACCGTTCCTAAAGGCAGCTTCAACTTTTCCGCAATCTCGTTGTATTTATAACCACTAAGGTGCATGGAAAACGGGATTTTCAATTCTTTATTCAGTTGTTCAATGGCTTTTGATATCTCCTGAATCTGAAATGCGCTATCGGGAGTATCGAATCCGGATTCGTTCGTAATATCCAAATTGTATAAATCTACACTTTGGTCAACAACCGTCTGTGCACGGACAATCTTGTGATAGTTGTTGATAAAAATGTTTCGCATGACTGTTAATACCCAGCCTTTAAAGTTAACATTGTCAATGAACTTTTCCTGATTATCCAACACCTTCAACGTCGTGTCCTGCATCAGGTCTTGTGCGTCGTCCCGATTGGCTGTAAGCATCAGGGCAAAGCTCATCATGTTCTCCTGAATGCTTAATAATTTCTTTTTAAATTGCAACGTGTTCATGTTTGATATTCAAATTAAGTTAGACATTGCATTAATATATTCTCGCTTTCTTATTGGGAAAGTACACAAATATAAGGATAAAAAATGAAACAATCTATTTATTCCGGGTTTTTAATTCAAAATAGAGATAATTAAGACCCCGTTAAGAGCATAAATTTTGACAATCAACAATACCCAAATCCAACTATTGCGATAATAAAAAGAGGCTAATCCCTAATATTTATTTTGAGACAGCCTC
>CAZOKT010000265.1:0-2304 GCA_964580505.1 uncultured Parabacteroides sp.
GGATATTCCAGAAATTTTTCTTCAGTTTGAGCTTTGTCTTTAAATTCTTTATTTCTAATTCTTCGTTTTTAAATCGTCGTTCATATTCATAAATATATTGTATCTTTGTCAAAGTTAAATTGTAAACATAATTCAAGATGAGAAGTACAGTAAATATGTTATTGGTTATGATGGCCATATGGCTATCGGGATGCAAATCCGGTCCGACTCTCACACGTGCAACAGGTTTTGCATATGAAGTAGCAGTGGTAATGGACGAATCAGAGTGGAACGGTGCGACTGGTGAAGCGGTAAAAGGTGAACTGACGGCATCGATTCCTTATTTGCCACAATCGGAACCATGTATGAAGGTAACGTATGCACCGCCGGTTCATTTTGATGGCTTATTGACTTATGTGCGGAATATTCTGATTGTGGATATTAATCCGGCGGCTTATACGAAGGTTTCGTTCAGTTCGGAGGCTGACCGCTGGGCTTCGGGACAATGGATATTGACAATGAGAGCACCAAGTGGACAAGCCATCGTAGATTATATTGCTGAGAACCCGACTTCTATAACAGATTTTTTTACCAGTAAGGAGATGGACCGTGCTATCGCATTGCTGCAGAAAACATATAGTTCGATTGTAAAAGAAATCTTGCGTACGAAACATGACGTGGATTTCAATGCACCGGAAGATATGACCTATTATAAAGATACGACAAATTTTTTCTGGGCGACTAATAATGCGAATACTGGTCGTATGGATTTAGTGGTTTATACATTCCCTTATGTAAGCAAAGATACTTTTACTCCTGAGTATTTGGTGGCGAAGCGTGATTCTGTGATGAAAGAGAATATGCCGGGCGCATTTCCCGGTTCTTATATGGCGACAGAAACACGCTTAGATATAGGCTATTCCGCTATTACGGTAGAGGGTAAGTATTGTGGTGTGATGCGTGGATTATGGCAGATGGTAGGTGATATGATGGGCGGTCCGTTTGTCAGTCATGTTCGTTTGGATGAAAAAAATCAACGGGTAGTGGTTGCAGAAGGTTTTGTCTATGCGCCCGAAACCAGTAAGCGTAACTTCATCCGCCGTATGGAGGCTGCCTTGTATACGTTACGTTTGCCGGGAGAATTTGAGATGGATAAGGGTAAAGAAAAAGTTGCTGAATGACAATAAAGTAAAATTATGGAAGAACGAATAATTAGAGTAGGTATTACTCATGGCGATATAAACGGAATTGGATATGAAGTAATTTTGAAGACTTTCCAAGATATGCGTATGGCTGAACTTTGTATACCGGTGATTTATGGTTCTTCAAAAGTAGCAGCTTATCATCGGAAGGCTTTGGAGTTTCCGCCTATCAATTTGAGTATTATCTCGCAAGCAACAGAGGCATGTTTGAATAGGTTGAATATCATCAATTGCGTGGACGATGATGTAAAGGTGGAATTGACACAATCTACGGAAGCGGCAGGGAAAGCTGCCTATCAAGCATTGGAAACAGCAGTAATTGACCTGAGAGCTGGTGATATAGATGTTTTGGTTACAGCTCCGATTAATAAGCATAACATACAGAATGAACAGTTCCATTTTCCCGGACATACAGAATATTTGGAGCAGAGTTGCGGAGAAGGGAAGAAGGCGCTGATGATTCTGATGACAGAGAACCTGCGTGTGGCATTGGTTACAGGGCATATTCCCCTGTCAGAGGTACCTTCTCAACTTACGTCGGAGCACATTATTTCCAAGTTACAAATTTTTAATCAATCTTTGAAACAGGATTTTAATATTATTAAACCGCGTATTGCGGTGTTGGCATTGAATCCTCATGCAGGAGATGCCGGATTGATTGGAAAAGAGGAAGAGACCATAATTAAGCCTGCCATGGTTGAGGCCGAGAAGCGTGGTGTGATGACGTTCGGTCCGTTTCCCGCTGATGGTTTCTTTGGCTCTCATATGTATGAGCATTTTGATGGCGTATTGGCAATGTATCATGACCAAGGATTGGCTCCTTTTAAGGCATTAGCTATGGATGAAGGGGTCAATTTTACGGCAGGACTTCCGATTATCCGCACGTCTCCTGCTCATGGAACAGCTTATGACATAGCTGGACAGAACTTAGCTTCGGAGGATTCTTTCCGGCAAGCTATTTATGCTGCTATTGATATTTATCGGAATCGCATGCGTTATAGAGAAGCAACTGCCCATCCTTTGCGGAAACAATATTTTGAGAAAGGTGCGGATAATGTGAAGTTAGACTTGACAAAAGACGAGGAAGAGACTATTTAATATATTTGCATAACCAATTCGCCTT
>CAZOKT010000266.1:0-2289 GCA_964580505.1 uncultured Parabacteroides sp.
CCAACGTAATAGCCGGGTTAATATGGCATCCGGAAATGCCGCCTATAGTATAAGCCATTGCCACAACGGACAAGCCAAAAGCCAACGCTACACCAAGCGTACCTACACCCGCACCAACAATATCGGCCGCATTACCTGCAAAGATGGCACTTCCACATCCCATCAGGACGAGCACCATCGTTCCAACCAATTCTGCAAAATACTTTTTCATAACGCTCCCTTTTTAGATACTATAAATGATTTTTCCCTAATACAGTTTTCTGGCCGGGAAGTTTTACTTCACATATTCTGCATTGTTTAAGAAATCGAAACTCTGCTGAACGCTGGCAACGGGGTCATTGTTCGTATATTGCTCAACCTCCACATACCAATTCTCAATACCATTTGCATACATTTGGTTGAAGATAGGCTCAAAGTTCATCTTACCGCTGGCTCCGATTTCCTTCTCATCTTTGATATGAATCGCTTTGAACTGCTCTGGACGTGCCTGCAGGTAAGCCACAGGATCTCCTCCGCCATGCTGCGTCCAATATACATCCATTTCGAAAGAAACGCAATCCTTATCTACATTATCGAGCATCACATCATAAATCAGCTGATTATCTATCTTACGGAATTCAAAATCATGATTATGATAACCAAAAATAATACCAGCTGCCTTTGCCTTCCGCCCTACTTGGCTGAAGTAGTCGCAATACATCTTAATGTCGCCCAATGTCGTATTCTCATCAGTCGGCATCCACGGTTGAATCATGAACTTCACACCCAATTCACGATGAGCCTCAATAGCTTGATCCCACCAGCTCATCACTTCTGATGCTTTTTCTTTAGAGTACGCTTGTCCCAAATGCGCACTTGTACACTTCATACCTAAGTCCTCCACCCGCTTCTTGAAATCGGAAGGTGTCAAACCGTAAATCTTGCCATTGTCATAATTGGCATGTTCTAAGTTTTTGTACCCCATTTTAGCAACGACCTCCAGTACTTTCTGGATACCTTCATTGTTAATCATGTCGCGTAACGAATAGAGCTGCAAGCCAATATTCTTCGTAGCGTTCGAAACCGTTTTGGACACAGCCTGAACAGCATTTGTATTCGCCTTGCCTCCGCAAGAAGTCAATAACTGCGGAGCCACTAAACCTCCGGCAAGCAATAAACCTGCCTGTTTCAAAAAACTTCGTCTGTTTTGCATAGCATTTATTATTTATATTGCGTCGAAATATACAACTATATTTTTATATACCGATAGAATATCACTCACTTTTTTACATTATCTTTGAGGCATGGAAAATAAGAAGCCTTATAATGAATTCAGCGATTTTCTCAGAGGAATCTTTCCATGGAAAGTACAGAAGATTTCGCTCAATGCTGGGTTCACTTGTCCGAATCGGGATGGAACGAAAGGATTTAATGGTTGTACCTATTGCAATAACCAGACATTCAGTCCGGAATATTGCCATACAGAGAAAAGCATCACTCAACAACTCGAAAAAGGTGTCCACTTTTTCGCTCGCAAGTATCCGGAGATGAAGTACCTCGCCTATTTCCAAGCTTATACGAACACCTATGAAAAGACAGAAAAGCTAATAGCGAAATATGAAGAAGCATTGCTTTTCCCGAATGTTTGCGGCTTAATCATCGGGACACGGCCAGATTGCATGCCAGAAGATCTGCTGGATTACCTCGCAAACTTAGCTCGTCAAACGTTTGTTCTTATTGAATATGGCGTAGAGAGTACGTTGGATAAAACACTGCGCCGCATCAACCGCGGACATACTTACGCTGAGGCGGAAAAGACTGTCTGCCAGACTGCAGCTCAAGGAATCTACACCGGTGCACATCTAATTTTAGGATTACCCGGAGAGACACAAGATGAAATACGCGACCATGCCCACCGCATTTCGCATTTGCCACTTACTACCTTAAAGTTGCATCAGCTTCAATTAATTAAAAATACCCGCATGGCTCGCGAGTTTGAGGAATCACCAGAAGATTTTCATATTTATTCAGTAGATGAATACATCGATTTGGTCATCGACTTCATGGAACGCTTGAATCCGGATGTTATCGTAGAAAGATTTGTTTCTCAATCGCCTAAAGAACTACTTATTGCACCGGATTGGAGGCTTAAAAACTATGAGTTCACCGCAAAAGTACTGAAACGGTTCGCCGAAAGGCATACAAGGCAAGGATGTAAATATGAAAGAGATAACAACTGAGACATGATTTTCCCTAGGGCAAACGCATCTAATTTTGCGTAAAAGATCAAGTTCACTATTTTTGAAGAAA
>CAZOKT010000267.1:0-2255 GCA_964580505.1 uncultured Parabacteroides sp.
TTAAATTATTAATCATTTAAAATCAAACCTGCTATGAAAAAGAATGCAGTATTTTTATTATTCGTTTTATTATTTGGGGCAAGTTGTCAACAAGAATTCCCTAACAACGAATCGGATTCAGTCATTCAAGAAGTAGTCGTACAATTTAATTTGGCTCTACGGCAAGAGATTACGTCTTTCCAGACGCGTGCTATTCCTGGAAATGTGCCGGATGAACCTACGGATCAAAATGATGGAGACGAAACAGATGACGAAGGAGAATTAGTGCAACCGGCTACCACACTCAATTATGTGGATTATGCAATTTATGATTCGGAAGGAGATTTTATCCGGTATGCTCGGAAGGATATAAACGTAACGCCTGACGGTACAGCCCAATTTACTTTGCAGGAGACTTTTACAGCAGGTGTTTATACGGTTTGTTTTTTAGCACATAGCGTTGAAGATGCAGGGTTTACGCAAGTGGATAATTGGGTTACTTTTCCTGAGGTCAATGATACTTTTTGGGGGAGTGATGAGATTGAAATTGATGCGACGGAGACGAATCAGAGCTTTAATATTTCTATTCAACGTGTAATTGCCGGTGTTGAATTTAATCCAACTGATCCTGTTCCAGAATCGGTGCACCATTTTGATATAGAGACATCGTTTGTTTATAATACCATTAATTTATGGGATGGTACGGTTGCTGCAGATAAGACAATTGAATTGGAGTATTCATATCAGTTTACAGAAGCGGATAGAGAAGAAGATGCACGAGTAGGACACATTTTCTATACATTTGTTCCGGAGAACGCAGTGTCAGATGATGCTGAATCTGCCTTGATTGATGACGTTACAATTAGTGCATTGACGGAAGAAGATAGAATTGTACGGACGCGTATAATTACCGATGTGCCAATTTACCGAAATAAAATTACACGATATACTGGAACTCTCTACACAGCCAAATTGGTAGATACAGAATTCATTATAGATATTGAATCCGGATGGGATGGTTATGAAAATGAGATATTACCGGATGAAGAGTAATAGCAGTTAAGAAATTGAACAAGCCGCTCAGTACAAAAAAGTAGTACTGAGCGGCTTGTTCATTGTACCCCCGTTGGGAATCGAACCCAAATTTACGGTTTAGGAAACCGTCGTTCTATCCGTTGAACTACAAGGGCGTTCTTTTTGAGAGGACAAAATTAAGGACTTTTTAGTAAATATCAAAGTGGAATCTTGTTAATCTATGTATTGAAAAGACTTTGAAGGACGGAAAGCGACTTGATTTCGGCAAAATCGGGCAAATGCAGTCGATAATATTCAAGGATTCGCTGGATAATCCGGATGCGTTCTTGCCGAGAAAATGCATAGAACGACATGTTCTTGTAAGATATCTTCAGTAAGCGAATAAATATTTGTGTTTCTTCTACTCCTAAAAAATGCGGATGGATAGGCGGCTCAGAGATGAACACGCCATTCAATAGGTCAAAATAAATATCCTCACGCCGATGGCTGGTATTGGGAAAGATTCCCAGATAATGTAACAAATTAAATAGAAATACCAGGTGAAAATTGGCAATTCCTTTGTCTGCGCATTCCAATATTTGTATTGAATCGTACAGGAAACGGAATAAACGCTCGTCAGACTCTGTGTCTTTTATAATCCGGAAGATGATTTCGGAGAGAAACAATGCCAAGACATTTTTAATAGGATTACATAGTATTTCCTGCAATGGAAAGCAGAGTCGAGCCTCTTTGATGCGATGTAAATCACGTTTGTTCAGATGTTCTACTTCCAAATCAAACACAGAAAGCGGAATAAATAACGATTTTATTACCGATGATTTTTTCCCCCGATGGCGTGATACCAAATAGGAGACCCGTCCGAACGCTTCCGTATACATATATATAATAGTATTCGTGTCTTTGTAAGGAATCGTGTGCAATACGATTCCACGCGTTTTATAAAACATAATTCATACAATTTGCGGAATTATTTATCCTAAGTCTAAAGCAAAGATAACAGCTTTCTTGAAATAAAGAAAATCTTACAGATAGGATAAATGATAAGAGATAGATAATCAATGGTCTATAAAACAAGTAACCATTGAATAGAAGTTAAAAAGAAAATGCTTGGATTTTTTTCTTTTAAAATGTTTTGTCAGTTTAAAAAGAGTACCTATCTTTGCACTCGCAATCGAGAAATAAGGTTTTTTCAATACGCTAAAAGATAAAACTTTAGCATGATTGGCCCGTTCGTCTATCGG
>CAZOKT010000268.1:0-2255 GCA_964580505.1 uncultured Parabacteroides sp.
TCAAACAATTCTCTTACATCAACTGCAACAAAGTAAAGGTTGACGGTACGACAGCTGTCGATACGCTTCGCCTGCGTTTTTGTAGTTTGCTCTACTTTCCTATTGATAGTATCTCGCGCAATCTGACCCCGACGAGAAAAGCATTTATGTAACACTTATCCATCCAATCCATTAAAACTCTATTGCCAGATTGTCATAAGCCAAATGTACATGCGGAGGGAGCAGTTTCTCGACCTCGGCATGCTGCCCTATTCGATGTGATTCATGAATCAAATAGCTCTCCTTTGGCCGAATACGATCGATGTAAGCAAGCGCTTCATCTAGTCCGGCATGCGTTGGATGCTTGCCGTCCTGACGCAAAGCATTAATCACCAATATCTCCACATCAGACAATTTTGGAAATTCCGATTCGGGTATTATCTTTAGATCGGTCAGGTAAGCCAATTTGCCTATCCGATATCCCATAATAGGCAACTTACCGTGCATCAGGCGAATAGGGACAATATGGATACCGGCCACCTCAAACGGTTCTAAATCGATGGAATGTATATTTATATTCGGTACACCCGGATATCTGTTCGGCACGAAAACATAAGGGATACGCGTCTTTATTGCATAAGCCACATTCTCTTCCGCATATACATTTACCTCTCCATAGCGGCAAAAGGGGCGCAAATCGTCTAAACCACCTACATGGTCATAATGCTCATGCGTTATCAATACGCCGTCCAATTGATAAATACGATTCTTTATCACTTGCCACCGGAAATCGGGACCGCAATCTATTAAGATCCGTTTCCCATTCACTTCGACAACCGCTGAGGTCCTCAGTCGCCAGTCCCTCTTATCGCGACTCGTACATACTTCACATTGGCAACCTATTTCCGGTACTCCTGTCGAGGTTCCTGTTCCTAAAAATATGAGTTTCATCATGCAATATATTTCACCTCCGGCATCAATTCTATTCCAAAACGTTCCCTGACAGCCGTCCGTATGTTTTCGGCAAAGAGGGCGATTTCGTCTCCCGTCGCTTCGCCATAATTGACTAACACCAACGCTTGTTTTTCATAAACACCCACATTACCATGCCGTTTTCCCTTCAATCCGCATTGTTCGATCAACCATCCTGCCGACAGTTTCACCCATCCTTCCTCAACCGGATACGAAGGTGCGTCAGGGTATTTCTGACAAATCTCCCTGAATTGTTCCTCCGTTATCACCGGATTCATGAAGAAACTTCCAGCATTGCCTAATTCCGCTGGGTCGGGTAATTTCTCCCGACGAATGGCTGTTACAGTCTCGCGTACCAACGATAAGGTCAGTTCTTTTCCTTCAAGCCTCTGTTTCAATGCGTCATACTCTAAATGATAGATCGGCTTCCGGCTTAACTTCAACGTCACATAAGTGATGAAATGCGGGTCTTGGTGCGGGTCTTTGAAGCGACTCATCCGGTACCCATACCCACACTCTTCGGCAGTAAAGATATGTTTTTCTTGTGTGAATCGATTCCATGCCTCTACCTGAGCAATAACATCTTTTATCTCAACACCATACGCACCTATGTTTTGTACGGCAGCTGCCCCGACCTCGCCCGGAATGTGCGAAAGGTTCTCGATGCCATACCAGCCTCTATCTACAGTATAGGCCACTACGTCGTCCCACGTTTCGCCTGCTCCCACACGCAGCCATACCGTCTCCGCTTCTGTTTGTACGACTTCCATCCCGCGTATCGCCGAGTGCAAAACAATACCGTTGTAATCATTGATAAACAACAGGTTACTCCCTTTCCCGATATGAATCGAAAGACACTCTTGAAAGTACTCGTCGCGTAATATTTTTTGTATATCTTCTTCATCGAAATATTCCATAAACCAGCGCGTTTTTACAGGCAGATGGAAAGTATTATAGCTCTCTAAAGAAAAGTTTTGTTCGATTCTCATTGCTCCTGTTTATTAATGACCGACAAAAGTAAGGAACTTTTTCCATATACAGTATAAGGGAAATCCAGAAAAAGTAAGGCTTCTTCCCCAAAATATATAGTCAGAAAAAGGAATGATATAGCAGAACGAACCGTCTGACCTAAGTGCCTCAAAGGTACAACCTGAGTGCCTCGGAGGTGTAACCTAAGTGCCTTAGAGGTTGAACCTGTATAGTCCGGAGGTAGTATCTTTATAATTTGCTCAGCATTCCATTTTTGTACTATCTTTACAAACAAAAAAGCAAATCTATGACTCCCATCATCCGCCCCATCCGCC
>CAZOKT010000269.1:0-2226 GCA_964580505.1 uncultured Parabacteroides sp.
TTAGGCTTCTTCTCCTCTTTGCTTTACTAACCAATTTAATTTCGGTAAGAATGCGTTATAATTTAACGTGAGTTCGACATAAGATGTAAATTGTTTCTCTGAGAGATATGTATATAGCCATAAAAGCATTATTGTATGGCGGATGATTTCTTGCAAGGAACAAGAGAATGAATGCGATAAAAAGCAGAAAGAGGTTACCTCAAAAAATATATGAAAACATCCAAAATCTGCATTTGTATTTCAAAAAGGTGAATAATCATATAGTTTGAAAAGGTATTTGATTATCTTTGCGGCATGTATCAAAAAGCCTTGTACATATTGTGGTTGCTGATTGGCGTGAGCTGTACGAATAGGTATGAACGTACTTATTTGCCTTTATTGGATCAGGCAGAATTATTGATAGATTCAGATCCTGAGACAGCCTATGCTTTGCTGGATAGTATTGAATATCCGGAATTTATCAGCGCAAAGCAGAATGCACGCTGGGCGATGATGCGTGGTAAGTTGGCAGATTCGCTTCAACTAAAATGGCCATACCTGCCTCAAATGGAACGTGCCGAACGCTATATAGAACGACATGGTTCGATAGAAGAGCAAGTGCAAATAGGTTTTTATATAGGCAAAACATTGGTGGCTGAAAAACTATCCGGTTCGGCTTTGAACTACTATTTGAAGGCGTTGAATAAAAGTTTGGAAATAAACAACTATCAGCTTGCAGGGTATGCTTGCAGCTATATGGGCGATGTATATGAGTTCCAAGCTACGTATGATTTATCCCGTGAGAAATACGAAGAGGCGGCGCATTATTTCAGTCTGGCAGCTAACCGCAGGAGTCAGGGTATCGCTTATCGGGATGTGGCACGTTCGTATGCTTTTGCTGATTCGCTGGATAAGGCGTTAACCTATATGTACAAGGCAGATACCTTACTTCGACCTGTGGGAGATTCATTGGATATGGCAACCGTTTATAATGGCTATGGCAATATTTATCTGATGCAAGGCGATTATAAATTGGCAGAAGAGTATCTGTATAAAAGTATATCTCTGAATAAAAAGGATGTGGCACCAGATTATGAGGCACTGGCACATTTGTATTTATTGCAAGGTGATTTGGAACAAGCAGAATATTGTTTAAAACAAGCAGAGGCACCTACAACCAATATAGATACACATACGGAGATTCTTTACTTCTATTCCATGTTGGAAAAGCAGCGGGGGAATTTAGATTCGGCATATACCTATTTGCAGCAGTATGTGGATTCGACAGAGGCAGATATTATGGCGATGAACCAGTCGAACATTATTGAAGTAGGAAAGCGGTATCAACATGTGCAGGTTATTCAGGAAAACGTTCATCTACGGAAAGCAAAAAGCAGGATTACTTATGTATTAATAGGTATGATAATTATTGCACTAAGTTCGGCAGCGCTGTTCTTATATCGTTTGAATCGGAAGAACAGACATATTTATGCGCAACAATTAGATTTGGAAAGAATGAATAATAACTTGTTGCAACTCCAGAATGAGCTATTGACGAAGCATAATAAGTTGGAGATGCTTTCTGCTCAATTGAAAGAGTTGGAACAAAGTCAAACGATGTCTCAGGGGTATATGGTAAAGAAAGAAGAAGCAGAACAGTTAGGTTTGCAAATTCGGGAACTGCGTTTGCAGATGTTGCAAACGTCACCTATAACGTTACGTGTTCATAAGTTGGCAGAGCATGTAACTCCCAATGCAAAGAAGTCGCCTCTGACGGCAAAAGACTGGAAAGCTATCTATGAACTGATTCATACCATAGCACCGGAACTATCGGCACGCATCGAAGAGGAGAATTTAGGCAGTGGAGAAAAGAATCTTTATTACCTTTCATTCTTTGATTTGAAGACTTCGGGTGAAGCTATCCTGCTCAATTTGGCAAATGATTCGGTTTATCGTTATCGCCAGAAATTGCGCAATGCGTTTCAGTTGAAAGATAAACAGCTGACTTTTTCTGCTTATTTGCTAAGTCAGTTGTAACTAAACAAGTTAATCGGAGAAAGACAATGAAGAATTTATTTGTGGCGATTGCCTTATGGATGGCAATGCCGGTATCGGGTAAAGGTATTGCATGGCGTGGCATGTGGAATACCTGTAATGGTAAATCCGTTGTTCGTAATCTACCTGTTGTGGGTAAAGTGGATAAACCAAACAGAGTCTTTACATTAGACTTTGTGAAGGAATTGGAAA
>CAZOKT010000270.1:0-2195 GCA_964580505.1 uncultured Parabacteroides sp.
ATGTGATAATCGGATTTTCGGTAAATGTGCAATCGTCTCCGCTAATCTGTTCACTAACATACCCTGCATCAACTACTCCTGTACGTGGCAAAAAATACATATTTTTATCCGCCGTAAAGAAATCGCCCTCATAGGTAGCATAGCTTCGTTTTTCAGTATAATTGTTAATTTCTGACACATCAGAATAGTATGTTGTTCCATTAGATGTAATCTCGTGTTCCGGTGCGAAAGAAGGTTTTATACTGATCTTCCCATATCTATCTATGCTCAATATGCATCTTCCTGCATTGGCAATAACCTGCAACGCTTCTTTATGTGTCGTATTCGGCAACGGATTGTGAACCTTTATATTCTTCAGGTAGTTTTCAATGTAATACTCATCACTCCCTAATCCTGCATCCGCAAATACTGCTTCCGCAAGCTCATATAGGGAGACCCCCTCTTCGGAATATACACCCTTGTAATAGCTGTCACTCATAAATTGGAAACGGTCTACCGCAGTGATTGTTGCTGTAGAACTATCCGCACTCCATTCGTTCACATAAAGCGTGTGCAATTGCATCCACTCAATTGTTCCGTCATCAAGTTCGTACCCGTACATGACAGATACGTTTTGTCCGGTTTCGAGATAATTAATTGCCGAATCCGGATTATCTACATCAAAAATATTATCCTCATTTTTAAGCGTGACCGAGAAGTTTATTTCCGGCAAATCCTCATTGATAACGGACAAAGACATTGTTGAGTCCGCCTCTTCTATCCAGTCATTGTCGTATTCAAGACCAAGACCGAATTTAATGTAGTAGATTCGGATTCTATTATTCGGAACGTTCATTTCTGATATGCGCAAAGTAATTGTATTTGTACCGGAAAATACAGTTTCCGTCTCGAAAAAGTCACTGTCATTCTCGAATTCCACTTCTGTTTCATCGTCTGTGATTACCGAGAACCTTGTCGGGTAATTGTGTCCGAACTGAATGGTGAGTCCACGAATATCTGATTCGCCATAGCCAAAGGAAAATTTGATTAATGTCGTGCTTTCAAAAAGGGATTCTGTAATCAGCCCATTCTGCCGATAATCCGCTGAATCCCTCGGAATAAAGTACATGGAGCCGTCAGCTTTAAAAAAGTCCTGTTCGTAAGTGGCGTAAATATTTCCGACTTCATTTTTGGTAAATACAGTGGATAAATCCGAATATTCCGTGTATTGGCTCTGGTTCTCGACCTCTGCCGATGCCTGCGCCTCCTGATTAATCAGACCTAGCGATACACGCATATAGGACTGATTCTTAATCGGATTTTTTGCCTGTTCCTTGTATGCCTGTGATACGTTATACGTTGAATCCACCTCCAATCCAAATCCATGATATAATCCCCTTACAGGTGAATTTCACCGAGTATATGCGAAAGGAGATGTTGTTCAATGGATTTAAAGAAAGAACTTCTTAATCTCATTAAAGCGAAGCAGGACTTAAATCCTCTTTTAGAAGAAAATAACGAATACGCTTTTGCTCTTCTTGAATGTGTAAAAGACGGATTTGTCTCTGGATTGTCCTGCAAATTTAACGCTAATGGGATTCCAGTATTTCGTGAACTTCCATGATTATTAACTCTCATTCAAATAAAATGGCTTATTTATGCGGTTTAGGTATGCTGAGTAGCCAATTGCCCGAGAAATAATTAACTCTCGAGAGTTAATACGCAAATCACATGGGAATACGTAATATACAATGATTCTATACAATCGAGAGTTAAATTTACTGGAAGTTCAGATATTTCAAAAAATGAATAATTACGGAATAACCGAAAAAGGGCTAAAGTTCCTTTCAAATTCATGAGGACTCATCCTTTTGAAATTGTGAAGCTGCGGCATTGTATTGGGGATTTCATCGCCCTCTACGATGTAATCTCCTTCAAATGCCGAAAAAATTCTATTTTCGCCAAAAGGAAGATTTGCTGTCAAACTATATTTCCCATTGCAATATTGGACATCTATTCTTTCCACCTGATCAGCCATAGATTTCACGGTTTCATTTATGGATTCAGGCGTAAAGTGAATAGCACTGATTTTACTTCCTGTTTCTTTATCTTGATATTTTTTGAACATATTTCCTCCAACAATTAATAAAATCAATCCATTGGAAACTTAAACTCCCTATTTTTCAAATTTTCACTCACTTGTTTCCCATCAAGTG
>CAZOKT010000271.1:0-2174 GCA_964580505.1 uncultured Parabacteroides sp.
CACATAGATAATAAGCCCTACCCTTTTCATCCACCAACTTGCTAATTTTCTCAATTGCAATTTCGACTTTCCCTTGTAAATCTTTCATCATTTCCACATGATAGCCTTTGCCGACTTTATTGAAAATGAAAGCATAAAATGGATAATTACTCCAGGATAGGATGTTCAGCACCCCCACTTCCCCATCCTCACTATATACATCTGTCAACAGTTCTATCCTCGGACAGTAACGAGCCACCTGCTCAATGTATCGGAGCATGAAACGCTCACCGGCATTGGGTGCAGTCCCATACCAAAGACCCTCATCATCCAACCCGCCATGCGACTCCAGATAGGCTTGTTCAAGCCCCATCCAATAAATGGCTTTTCGCACTTTTTTTACGGGATATATGTCTCGCTCTCCATGTATAAATTTGGTCAGTTCATCCATTGACTCCCATACATAATCATCCGGGTCGTCCCTCCTATGAATCCAGAGTTCTGCATTTGTATATCTTTGGATGGAATCGAAATAAACTCTCAAATCTACACTTTTGTCTATAATGCGTTCTTCGATGGGTATTTGCAGTTCAGCCAGTGAATCTTCAATGCTTCTGGTCGTCACTATTTTCACGGCTTCATCTGTCACCTCTTGCAATTCGAATGAATCTTGTTTCACATCTCCGCCTGAAGATGAGCAGGCAGTAAATAGCAATGGCAAAATGTGTAATATGAATAAACTGGGCTTCATCGTAGATTATCTGAAGATTAATTATTTATCGGGTTTTCAGAAACAGTAGAGTTGCTCGTGTCAAAACGATAATAAGAAGGGGAAATGAAGAAATACCTGTCTGACTCAACACCAACCAGTCTCCACGCATTATCACCGTGCTTAGATATGAATTTGTATTCAGGTTTCACTACTTCTTTTTGCTGTTCCAAATCGTATATACCCCATTTTCCGTTCACACAAACCCCAACATAAGGCTTACTCCTATCTCCCAATGTTTGGATATTATCGTAACCGCAAGGAACAACGATTCCAAATCTGTCGCGTATTCCCACTTTCACGTCATCAGCAATTAACAACAGGCCGCGATGCGAGTAGGCATAATCATTATAGTTGCACAAACGCTGCCCATCTATGCAGCTATATGGATTATAGCCGATAGATATAATGGGAAGAATAAACGAACAAACCAAGAACATAATCAACGATTTTGTCCAACTATGTGTATGCTTGTAATAGCTTGATGCCGCATATCCGATAAAAGATATACTTATTATCCATAACCATACCTTTATGCCTATCGTGGAATACTGCGCCATCCAAAACAGGAACCCGCCAATTGCAGCAAGATAAACACCACGCCATGAGATATTCTTTCTTAAAGAGAATACTTGCTCTCCATCGCCAATAAAACACCAGAATGCCGGGATAGAAATCAGAATAGCTACCAAACTGAATAAGCTATTCATCATAAATCCGGCTCCGAGTGCCAAGGTAAATATTGCAACTAAGATGCCATAACGGTAGACATCTTCGGGAATCTTTTTCATCCTAATGCGGAACAGGACAGGAATAAGCAAGATACCAAAGCCCCATATACAATACTTTAAAGAAGCTACAATCTCACTGTCGCCATAGAGGGAAAGTAAGAATATGAATACAGCATAATATAGACATACAAACAGAATCTTCTTCCATAGCCATTTATTGGGCGAGGATTTCCCCTTCGCAAAAATCACCACTCCCATGACAGCCGGCATCAAGAAAATCCAACAAAGCCAGCATACCATCCAAACACTCCAACTTAAACCCGGAACAGGTACATGATTGCCGTGGTTCCCTAAGAAGTGGTAAGCACCGGTCAGCATTGAACTTTGCCCCTGAATCAGGCAGATCATGCAGTCATACATTTTGGCAATAGGACGTATAACGAGTTCGGTCATGTACACCGAGAGAAAAACACCGGCCAATGCAAATGCGACAGCCAGCCAGATGCCATTTTTCTGTTTATGCGAAAGCGTAAAAGATATAGCTAATCGGAGTACAACTATCGGAACGCTAAAGAAAATTAGCTTTATGTTCCAAAAGAAAAAGACAGCCCATAGGCTGACCAAGATAAGATCGACTATCAATAAAGAGGAAAACTTTTTCATCATGATTTAATGTACGACAACTGTTTATATTC
>CAZOKT010000272.1:0-2169 GCA_964580505.1 uncultured Parabacteroides sp.
ATTCTTACCGCCACACTCCTGTTTCTCGGTGAAATAATTTACTCTTTATATTATATATCGAACAGATGTTAATCTACACCTCAAGAAAAAGGGGAAAATATCCCCGAGCAAACTGACCTTTTCTTATCGAGTAGACCGACTCACTGCTTATCGATGAGCCATCAAACTCGTTCCGCAGTAAGTTTCTCACATCTCCAAAACCACTGCTTAATTGATTTATGTCAAAAAAAACGAGATTTCGAAAAGAAATTGAAAAAGCAAGAAATAATTGGTATCTTTATAATAGAATACAAATGGAAGATACAAGCGGATTCGTAATTTCATTTTCTCTCGTAATTTTTACCCAATTTATTACTCTCGCCTAAAAGCTATATAAAACTATTTCTTAAAATATAACAGAAGCGGTACAGCTATGTCAGTTGGCATTTTTCTCTATCCGCCGAACTTAATGCGGCAAAAAGTTTACATTCGTATGGTGTTTTCACTAAAAAGCCTTACCTTTATTTCGCAAGAAATAACAAACAACACGTAAAACATACAAACTTATGAAGAAACAGCTATTACTCATCGGGTTGCTTGCATTGAGCGATAACCTGTTTGCTGTAGACACACTATCTGTGCATGCACCGCAAATTCCATTGCTCACTAACCAGCGGGACAATATTTTATTCGAAATCCGCATTGATGCAAATAAAGGAGATGTCATGAACGAACTGGCTTTACAGTTCGATGAAGGCACGGATTTATCAAATATCGAAGCCGTTCGCCTTTTCTATAGTGGCACGGAAGCCGTCTCTCGCGAAGGAAAGCACTTTACTCCTACTTATTATATAACCCATAAAAAGAATGAAGTAAGTGAAACCAATCGGGATTATTCTATCAAGCAAGACGAAGCCAAGACGATAGCACAACAAATCAAACTAAAAAGCAATCAGCCTATGCCTAAAGGGACGAATTACTTTTGGGTCAGTTTGCAGATGAAACGCACCACTCCACTCCAAGAAAAAGTATCAGCTCGTATCCAATATGCCAAAGTAAACAAAGAGAATGCAACCCTTAAAGGGAATCAACAAACGCCTCAAAGGAGGATGGCTTGGGCGGTTCGGCAAGCATGGAACGATGGCATAGCGGCATTTCGTATTCCCGGAATCGTAACTACAAAGAAAGGTACACTGATTAGTTGTTATGATGTTCGCTATAATACTTCGGTTGATTTGCAGGAAAAGATAGATATAGGCGTCAGCCGAAGTCAAGATAAAGGTAAGACATGGGAACCCATGCAAATCGCCATGTCTATGGGTACTTACGGCGGATTACCTCATGCTCAAAATGGAGTGGGCGATCCTTGTATCCTAGTGGATGAAGAAACCAATACGATTTGGATAGCTGCCGCTTGGTGTCATGGAATGGGCAATCAGCGTGCATGGTTCAATTCGCAACAAGGCACGTCGCCTGATCAGACTGGTCAACTCCTTTTAGTCAAGAGTGAAGATGATGGGAAGACATGGAGCAAACCTATCAACATCACCAAACAGGTAAAAGACCCTTCTTGGTATTTCCTCTTGCAAGGTCCTGGAAGAGGTATCTGCATGAAAGACGGGACATTAGTCTTTCCTATTCAGTTTATCGACTCTACCCGTGTACCCAATGCAGGAATCATGTATAGTAAAGATAAAGGGAAGACATGGAAAATGCATCAAGCCGCACGCAGCAATACCACTGAATCACAAGTTGTAGAGATAGCCCCCGGAGTCCTCATGCTGAATATGCGAGACAACCGCGGAGGAAGTCGCGCCGTATCTATCACAAAAGACTTGGGCATGACATGGGAAGAACATCCATCTAATCGCTCCGCATTGCAAGAACCGATCTGTATGGCGAGTCTCCTTAAAGTTGATGCCAATCATAACTGTATTGGAAAAGATATACTATTGTTTTCGAATCCGAATACAACGAAAAACCGAAATCATATCACCCTCAAAGCAAGCTTAGATGGAGGAAATACCTGGCCGGAAAAATATCAGCTACTCTTGGATGAAGGCGAAGGGTGGGGCTATTCTTGTCTGACAATGATAGATGAAGAAACTATTGGAATCCTCTATGAATCCAGTGTTGCTCATATGACATTCCAAACCATTAGCCTAAAAGAGTTAATCGAGAATTAAACCA
>CAZOKT010000273.1:0-2122 GCA_964580505.1 uncultured Parabacteroides sp.
CTTTCCCGATGGAGCGTCTTTCTTTGATGCCTGTCGAGAAAGCCTTTCCGATGCTGAACGTGCTCGATTTGGTTCGGCGGTATGACTTCACGCATCAGCGTCGCGTTTCGTTTGAATACATAGCTTTCAAAGGATTGAATGATTCGCCACGCCATGCTAAGGCATTGGCTTCTTTGTTGAAAGGTATTCCATGTCGTGTCAACCTGATTCGTTTTCATGCAATACCAGACGTACTTTTGCACACTTCTGACTTGACCAAGATGGAGGCCTTTCGGGATATTTTAAACGAACAAGGTGTTACTTGTACCATTCGTGCGTCGCGTGGAGAGGATATTTTTGCCGCGTGCGGAATGCTCTCAACAGAGAAAAAACTTTTAAAACCTATTTAAAACTTTTGTGAATCCGTATAAGGAATTTACCTGTTTAAAATCAAGGCAGTTAGAATAATTGCCTTGATTTTGGGTAATGAGTAGACAACCGTTCAGATTGCTGTGGTCAGTATCGCTTTGCTTGTTCGGGTAACTGATGAAAAAAGATTTTTTCGTTAGGTAGGAAAAAGACATTCTCAATGTAACTTTGTGCAAACATTATTATATGAACAAGCTGGAAAGCCTGCAAGATTGGACATTCTTTTACCAAGGTTCAAGATTTTAAAGTTGAGTGTGAGGTCGTAAATGACAGGGATGTGGAAGCATCGTTCTCACATCAACACTTCTTTTACGCCATCTATTGGGTGCACGAAGGAAGCGGTACGCACGTCATCGACTTCGAGGAATATGAAATAAAGCCCGGCAGGGTTTTCTTCATCAAGCCCGAACAGGTGCATTTGCTGCATGGCGGGACACATCTGAAATATTCAGCACTGCAATTTACTGAGGACTTCATGATGCCGTTCCTTTCCGAACGTCAAAAGAATATAGCCGTTTACAAGGACCTAAGTCAAGCTGAGACTGAACGGATTGGGGTATTTTCGGACAGTTACAAAAGGAATTGGTCAGCAGCCTGCCAAACTCCAACAGCATTGTCCAATCGGAAATAAACACCTTGCTGCTCGAGCTGGAACGTATAAGTCTTCCTGCACCCAACACTTCCGTTATACCGGACATACTCCGCAAATACAAGGGACTGATTGATAAAGAATATCTAAGAGAGCGGCAAGTCCGTACTTATGCAGAACGGCTTGGAATAAGTCCTAACTATCTGAATGTGCTTGCAAGAAAGCATTTGAGAAGGTCGGCTTTGGAAATAATAAACGAGAGAGTCGTATTGGAAGTGAAGTGGAGGCTTATACGGACGGAGTATGATATTTCAGAAATAGCCTACAAGTCGGGATTTAATGAATTGTCCTATTTCTCCCGTTTCTTTAAGCGGCATACGGGCATGACTCCGCTCGCTTTCAGGATATTAATGAATAAAATGTACCAAAGATGAGATGTTTTGTGTAACGGCTTAAAACCCGAAGTGCCATAACTTTGCATCCGCATTAAATGGAAGAAAGATATGGCACACAAGCATGGAACTGTCAGTACGGGCAAATCCCAGAGTGAGAAGAAGACAGCGTTTGTCGTCCTTTTCTCGGCTATAACAATGGTATTGGAAATCATCTTCGGCTTATTCTCCAAGTCGATGGCACTGCTTGCCGACGGCATCCACATGGGTTCGCACGTGTTGGCGGATGCGCTGACAAGCCTCAGTGCCATATTCGGATTGGTATGCGCCATGATTTGGGATGTTATCTGGATTGATACGCTTGTCGCACTCGTCTGCTCGTTGGTCATCATCTGCTGGCGAAGAACCTGTTGCTTGATACAGGCAAGGCTTTGACGTCCCAATCGAATACTTACCAATGAGGCTATTCTATTTGAAACGAGGGGGAGAAAGTGGTTATCGTCAAGGTGCATGGAGACGGATTGTTGCGGAAAAGGTTGTTAGAAATAGGCATTATAAGAGGTAGGATGGTGCAAGTTGTTCGTTTTGTTTTTTTGGCAACCCTATGGTATATCAGGTTTTGAATTTTGAAATAGCACTCCGACCCGATGCCGCTTCCATGATTGAAATAGAGTTTACTTAGTCGTCTCTTAAAAACTATATTTTAGCGGGATATTGTCAAACGACAGCATCT
>CAZOKT010000274.1:0-2114 GCA_964580505.1 uncultured Parabacteroides sp.
CGTTGTCCTGTCGTAATCTGTTTTCTTATATCGAACTCACGTATAAATTCAACCTGTTGCTTTTCAATACAATTAAAAACAGTTTCCCTTTTTGAACAAAGATTCTTGTAAGCATGTGGGACGACCAAATCCCGATGGATAGTGGAAAACGCCATGCAGCTCTGCGAGAGGGTTTCGCTGTGTGCGCCGGCTTTGGTGCCAAAACCTTTACTACATTTTTCCGTGTTTCACTTTTTATACGTAACTTTGTTTCACATTTATCACAAATAAGCCGATGAAACGCCACGTTTTATTTTATTTATTTCCTCTTTTCTCATTCGCAGCTTGCGAGCTGATAGATTATCATCCGTATGATGGCAAACTCTCTACGGATGAAAAAGATATTAATGAAACAAATATTTCCCGGATAGAAGCGGCAACACAAGGAAAAGACACGATTCGTTTTGTCTTCTTCGGGGATACGCAGCGGAGTTATGACGAAACGGAAGACTTTGTAAAACATATCAATCAGCAAAAAGAAAGTATTGATTTCCTGATACATGGAGGCGATTATACGGAGTTCGGCACAACGGAAGAGTATGATTGGACTGCCCGCTATCTCTCAGAATTGGAAATCCCTTATGTCGGATTAATAGGAAATCATGATATTTTAGGAAACGGGGAAAGCGTGTTTCAAGAGCTTTTCGGTGATACGAATTTCTCGTTTGTGGCAGGTGATGTCAGATTTGTTTGCCTCAATACAAATGCTTTGGAATATGATTACTCTACATCTGTTCCGGATTTTGATTTTATTCTTTCCGAATTAGAAGATTCTACCGCAAGCCGGACAGTTGTAGTAATGCACGCTCCGCCGGGAAGCGACCAGTTCGACAATAGCGTGATGGAAGAGGTTTTCCATGAATATATCTGTAGGTTTCCTTCTTTGCAATTCTGCCTGCATGCGCATAATCATAACGTACAAACAAGAGATATCTTTGGTGACGGTGTTATTTATTATGGATGTGCCAATATCGGGAAACGGAATTATCTGCGCTTTACATTAACACCCAATTCTTATCTCTATGAATCTGTCGACTTTTAAATACATTGCTCTATTTCTGCTCATGGTTCTCCCTTTGGAGGCGCAAGAGGCGGAGACGCCTTATCAAAAACACGTGGAAAGGTATAAAACCGGATGGGGAAAGCTGATTCCGCGTTATACCAAAGTACAATTCGCCGGTTCGATGGGCATGTTTTCTTTCGGAACCGGATGGAATTATTATCGGAATCATTGGGAAACTGATGTACTATTTGGCTTTATCCCCGGTTATTCCGATGATAATACAAAGTTCACACTAACTTTCAAGCAAAACTATTTCCCGTGGAATATACGCCTGAACGACCGGTTCTCGTTCGAGCCTTTCGCTTGCGGTGCTTATTTTAATATCTTGCTCGATAGAGATTACTGGGGCAAACAACCCGATAAATATCCTGATGGTTATTATTGGTTCTCCACACGTTTCCGTATTCATATCTTTGCCGGTGAACGCATTACCCTAAATCTGAATAACGACAAAGGTTGGCATAAATCCATTTCTTTCTTTTATGAACTGAGTACTTGCGATATGTATCTTATCAACAAGATAGGTAATCATTCCCTGAAACCTAAAGATTACCTCAGTCTCTCTTTCGGATTGAAGTTGCAGATATTCTAATCGGAAACACACGTCCCTAACCCTTCATTTGTCAATCTGTTTACAGATTACGGATTCAAACGAATCTTTGGCAGGGAAGTGAACAAGCATTTGCTGAAAGACCTCTTGAGCCAGCGATACTCATAACTTCTAATTTTCAGATACCTTCATCCTGTTTCCTTTTATTGCGGCATCCTGAAGAGCGTGGATTTCCTCCCTGCTCCAAGGCAGTCCTATGAACTCCGACGGGTAATCGGTCTCGATTATATCCGGCTCAGACAGCAGATCCCTGAAATATGCAATCCTGCGGTCTTCCGCATTCCCGATTTTGTCGGATGAACCGGTGATGGAAATCATGGTCATGACTCCCTTTTCATGCAACCTGTTGTAGACATCCTGCAATTCCGGATTTACCGAGAGCCTTATGTATGCCATTATGTA
>CAZOKT010000275.1:0-2114 GCA_964580505.1 uncultured Parabacteroides sp.
GTATTGTTGAGGTACACAACGGCTCATCTCTTTTTACGGGAGATGCCGGAAGCGGCGCGAGTAATCTCCGCAAGTATATTATCGAGAATGATTTGTTGGAAGCCATTATTGCGATGCCGGAGAAGGATTTCTACAATACCGGTATCGGTACCTACATTTGGATAATAACCAACCGGAAGGAAGAACGTCGGAAGGGCTTCGTCCAACTGATAGATGCGACTGAAATTAAAACGCCTCTCCGCAAAAATCTGGGTCATAAAAATTGTGAAACCACGGAATCGGACCGCCGGCAGATTCTGAAACTGCTGACTGATTTCGCGGAGACAGCACAAAGCAAAATTTTCCCCAATGATGAATTTGCTTATTGGAGTGTAAAAGTGTGTCGCCCTTTGCGCCTGCGCTTCGATTATAACAGTGAACGCGAGCAGGAAATGCTCCGAAAGGAAAAAGACAAGGCGGTTTGTCAGGAGCTGATTAACTTTGTCGGGCAATACGACCATTCTGCCGATCTCGATTTTAACAGCTTGGGACAGATGCTCAATGATGCTGTCCGGGAAATGAATGGCCGCCCGAAAAAGAAGCATTTGGATTTGTTGCAGAAATACTATGCGGTTACCTGCCCTGAAGCGGAGATTGTTTGCGATGCTGCCGGGAACCAGATTGCAGACAAGGCTTTGGAAGATACGGAGATTATACCCTTCCGTTATGAGGGAGGGATTGACGGCTTCTTCCGGAACGAGATTTTGCCGTACACCCCGGATGCATGGATAGATGATGATTCTATACAGGAGGGTTACGAACTTTCATTTACCAAGTATTTTTATAAGCCGAAATCCTTACGGTCGATAGACGATATTTCGAAGGATATTCGTGCAATTGAGAATCGGATCACCGGTATGTTGGATGATATTTTGGGCAAAAGATGAAAGGATACGAAAAATATAAGGCAACGGGCATTGAGTGGCTACCGCTGATTCCAAGTCATTGGTGTGTAACAAAAATATCCGCTTTGTTTGAAGAACGTAAACAAAAAGTGTCGGATACTATTTATGCGCCATTGTCTGTGTCGAAATCAGGAATAATACCGCAACTTGAGACAGCGGTAAAAACAGATAATGGAGATAATAGAAAACTAGTTAAAATTGGTGATTTTGTTGTTAATTCCCGCTCAGACAGAAAAGGTTCTTGCGGCATATCTCATTTAGAAGGTTCTGTTTCTGTAATCAATACAGTTCTTAAGCCTCGCAAAGAATTGAATAAAATGTTTTTTCATTATCTTTTAAGAAGCAATGGCTATGTTGAAGAATATTATAAACTTGGAAGGGGGATTGTAGCAGATTTGTGGACAACGAGGTATAGTGAACTAAAAAATATAAACATTCCCTTCCCTCCCCTCGTAGAGCAAGAAAAAATAGTAAACTATCTTGAGGATAGAACTTCGAAGATTGATGAAGCTATTTCAGCAAAGGGGAAGCAAATAAAATTGTTGCAAGAGCTGAAGGATGCTGAAATTGCCAATGTCATCACGCGAGGGCTTAATCCCGATGTGAAGATGAAGGATAGTGGTATTCCTTGGATTGGTCAAATTCCGAAGCATTGGGAGGTTGTCAGGTTGAAAGCAATATTGACTGAATCTAAAGAGAAAACGAGTGTTGATGGGGGTACATTATTAAGTTTATCTCAATATACGGGAGTAACACTTAAAGATTCAGCTAATAAAACTGGAATGTTTGAGGCGGAATCTACGATTGGATATAATATTGTTCATCCAGGTCAATTTGTGATGAATATTATGTTAGCATGGAATGGGAGCTACGCTGTATCTGATTACGAAGGGGTGATATCGCCGGCCTATTGTGTGTTTAATTTTAATGTGGATTGTGAAAAGAAATATTTTCATTATTTATTACGATTACCAGCCTATTCCGGAGCGTTTAAAACTCAGTCTAAGGGTATTATAGATAGTAGATTACGCTTGTATCCTCAATATTTTCTTGCTTTTATGACCATTGTCCCTCCAATAGAAGAGCAACGGATAATTGTTGAGTATATTGAAAACAAATGTAATAAAGTCGATTCCTTGATGAAAAATCTCGAAACGGAAATCGCGTACC
>CAZOKT010000276.1:0-2106 GCA_964580505.1 uncultured Parabacteroides sp.
TGGCTTTAATACTTGATAAAATGGGTATAGCTGTGCGCTCGGGTCAAATGTGTGCTGAGCCTTTAATGGACAGGTATGGAGTAACTGGAATGTTAAGGGCTTCTTTTGCGGCCTATAATACTATGGAAGAAGCAGAGTATTTCGTAAGTTCACTTAAGAAAGCGATAAGTATATTGAAGAAATGATGACAATAAAAGATAGATAAGATGAAATAATGAGCCATTTTTATATTGATGACGGGCTTAACAGATATGAATGCCTATAGATTCAGGAAAGAATTTAGAATCTTTTCTAAGAGTCTTAAGTCGGAGGGTAGGTTTGTAAAAGAATGTCAGGAAGTATAAAAATTTAACAAAAATAATGTCGTTGAAATATAGATAAGATAAAAGTAATGAGCCGGTTCTTGATATTTGATAACTGGCGGGACAGAGATAAACACCTTATGGATTTAGGGAAGAATATGTACTCCTTTTCACGAGTCTTAAGATAGAAGGCAGATTTGTTAATGGTAGTTAGTAGAAGCTAATATAAATTTGTATAAAGCGATGTCATTGAAAGATAGACAAGATGAAATTGTAAGCCAGTTTTCAATGTTTGACGACTGGCTTGATAAATATGAATACCTCATCGATTTGGGGAAGAACATGGAACCTTTTCCTGAGAGTCTCAAGACCGAAGACAGGCTTGTAAAAGGATGCCAGTCCAGAGTCTGGTTGGATGCGACTATTGACGATGGAAAGATGAAGTTGATAGCCGATAGCGATGCTTTAATAACAAAGGGTATAATATCGCTATTAGTATCTGTGTACTCCGGGAGTAAAGTAGAAGAAATCGTAAACGATGATTTCAGTTTTATAGACAAGCTCGGGCTTAAAGAGAATTTATCACCTACAAGATCAAACGGTCTTGTTTCTATGATAGATAAGATTAAAACTTTAGCTATATACGGAATTAAGTGATGCAAGAAAACAATACAGAAACAGAAGTGCTGACATCTGAGGATGTAAAAGAATTGGCACCCTTATACGAGGATGTAATCAGGGCGATAAAGCAAGTCTATGACCCGGAAATCCCGGTTAATGTATATGATCTGGGTTTGATTTACGAATTGAACATTGATAAATCCAGAAACGTCTATATAAAGATGACTTTCACCTCCCCGAGTTGTCCTGTTGCGGATGATGTGATAAGGGATGTAGAGAAAGCCGTTGAAAATACTCCGGGAATAGGGAAGTGCGATATTGATTTGGTATGGGAACCGGTCTGGGATCAAAGCCTGCTCTCCGACGAGGCGAGAATAGCCCTTGGAATGGACCCTGAATTTTGAAAGCAAATGCCTAAAATATATTTGTCGCTTGGTTCAAATCTCGGAAACAGGAAGGAAAATCTTTTCTGCGCGATTGAGCAATTAGATCAGAATCTTGGTGAACATCTAAAACTCTCTTCCTTTATAGAAACTAAATCCTGGGGATACAAAGGCAAGGATTATCTTAACTGTGCTGTGCTTTATGAGGCGGAGATCTTGCCTCATTCGTTACTGAAACTCTGCAAGAAGATTGAGGAGCAAATGGGCCGCGTTCTGAGTCTTGAGTATGACGAGGCAGGGAATCGAATCTATAGAGATAGAGTCATAGATATAGATATACTCCTTTATGGAAATAAAAAAGTTAATTCACCGGATCTAAAAATTCCGCATCCCTTGATGAATCAAAGGGAATTTGTCCTCGTGCCGCTCAGGGAGATTTTACCTTCATACAAAAGGAACGACTCAAAAGGCCACTAAGGGCCCGCGACCGCTATAATGGGGTTAAGTCTTTCTCTAAGGCCGTTTCGAGGTACCTGCCCGCAGGGCCCATTAATATTTTGCAGAAAGGTGGTTGGTAGCACTCGCCAGAAAGACCCGTTAGTTTTTTCAGAAGGCCTCTTGGTAGCACGCGCCTGCATAACACCGAACCGGGCAGATGCAAATCCCTTCTAACAGGGAGACATTGGGTTAGTGGAGCTTAGTTTTACGCAGAAAAATGCAACCCAAATTATTTATATGTTACCTACTGAACTCAGGTTCCGGGCTATCCAGAAAGCTATTATCAATACCGTAATAAACTT
>CAZOKT010000277.1:0-2090 GCA_964580505.1 uncultured Parabacteroides sp.
CTGAAATTTTAAAGGTTGTTCCTCGCAAAAATTATCCGCCATACAAAATATTGCTTTTATGGCTATGTCCCTATCTCTCGGAGAAATAATTTACTTCTTATGTCGAACTCACGTTAAATTATTGTAACTTTACGCTCGTCGGAACGAAGGAATCCGCCCCTTTGTCGCTAGCCGCTCCCCCAACCGATGAGTTTTCCAGAGAAAATAATGCGTGACATAGTTTATTTACACAACCATAGCATCTAAGGTTAGAGCAACCAAAGGGCTGTTAGTACATGCTTTTGGCAAGTTGGCTGTTACTTTACTAACCTATGTCAATTTCTAATCTTGAATCAGTTTGCCAACGCCTGATTCGCATAACTATGCCTTTGTAGAAATATAGTTATAAATTTAGCAAAAGGTAGGGAGGATATTCGGAAGATAATACTACATTTGCTGTGCAAAATGAGTTGACATGAAAAATATATTTGTAGGATTAAGCATGATAGCTGGTGGAGCGGTTTTACTGTCTTGCCAACAAAAAACACAGACGAATGAGCAGGAGCGTCCAAATATTTTGTTTATTCTTTCGGATGACCACACTTCGCAAGCGTGGGGTATATACGGAGGTATCTTGGCAAACTATGTTAAGAATGATAATATCAAGCAATTGGCTGCCGAGGGATGTGTATTGGATAATTGCTTTTGTACAAATTCTATCTCCGTACCTAGCCGGGCATCAATTATGACGGGTGCTTATAGTCAGCAGAATAGGGTATATACATTGGAAGATGCCTTAGAGCCGGCAACAGATAATATCGCTAAGCAAATGCAAGCAGGAGGTTATCAAACCGCACTCTTTGGTAAGTGGCATCTGAAAAAGAAGCCTACCGGCTTTGAACATTTTGAAGTATTCCACGATCAAGGAGAGTATTGGAATCCTATATTTAAATCGGAAGAGAACTGGGTGGATGATACTGAAGGCAAGCACGGCAATGAAGAGAAAGGATTTTCTACGGACATTGTAACAGATAAGGTGATAAATTGGATTAAGAACCGAGATAAAACCAAACCGTTCTTCATGTGTTGCCATTTCAAAGCTACGCATGAACCGTGGGATTTCCCCGAACGAATGAAACATCTGTATGATGATGTGGACTTCCCTATGCCTGAGAACATAATGGAGTTCGATCAGACCAAGTCAGGACGTACTTTTCATGGGCAACAACTGGAAGACATGGGGCGGCGATGGGAAATAGCTACGAAAGACCCGGATAGCTGGTGGTGCAAATATCCAGAATTGCCATTCTCTACGCAGGGAATGGATAAAGAATCAGCCCGCAAGAAGATTTACCAAAAGATGGTGCTTGATTATCTACGATGCGGGGCTGCGATAGATGATAATATCGGTCGGTTGCTACAGATGCTAGACGAAGAAGGCTTAAGCAAGAATACTATTGTGGTGTATGTATCCGATCAGGGCTACTTCTTGGGTGAACATGGTTTCTTTGATAAACGGATGATGTTTGAAGAACCGTTGCGCATGCCGTTTGTTATTCGTTACCCGAAAGAAATTCCAGCCGGTACGCGCAATAAAGATATTATTCTGAATATTGATTTTGCAGCCACTTTGGCAGACTATGCCGGAGTACAGGCTCCGGATCTTTCGCAAGGATGCAGCTTTCGAGAGAATCTGAAAGGTGAAACGCCAATGGATTGGCGAAAGGAAATGTATTATCGTTATTGGACACACCACGCCATTCAGCCGGCGCATATGGGTATCCGTAACGAGCGATACAAGCTGATGTTCCTTTATGGCGACCCGTTGACAATGACGGGGTCGGAAGACAAGCCAACCAAGCCATCGTGGGAATTCTATGATTTGCAAACTGATCCACATGAGAATAAGAATCAATACAACAATCCGGAGTATGCCGATATCATCAACAAGATGAAACAAGAAATGCTTCGTTTGCGCGAAGTATATAAGGATACAGACGATGGTTCGACAAAGATGCAGGAACTTATGCAGACCTATTATAATTAATAAACTTAATAATAGAGTTTATACAGAATAAGGAACAGGGCTTATGATTATCAGTACCCTAAAA
>CAZOKT010000278.1:0-2059 GCA_964580505.1 uncultured Parabacteroides sp.
CTGCATGGGTATTCCGTGCAGCCAATGTTTCTGATTTGCTTAGTTGCTTACTCAATTGTTTCATAAACCCTGCATCCTTTCTATGATAGCCAAAAGGCGGTCTATCTGCTCTTGCGACTTGGAAACTTGCGACTGCGCCAGTTCTGTCATTTTACGTTGTGCGACCAGTTCATCCAACAGTGATTTTGTCGTGACATTCACATTGTTGCCATCTCCTGCGACCTGCATGTTGTTGTTACCGGTCGCGTTCTGGCTAATACTCGGCCTTATCATCTCTCCCTCATCAGCTAAAAGCCATGATTTGCTTATTTCAGGAAATACAGAAACTATCTTGTTTGCAAGCTCTTCTGAAATTCTCTTTGTCTTTCCTCTTTGAATATCATACATTATCTGTGGACGGTCATATCCGAGCCTTTCCGAAAAGGCTTTTGCATTGATATCCAGATAGATTAAAATCTTTTCTACTTTGTCTGACGCTGTCATGGCCTTAAAAATTATTAAATACAGATGACTTCTTGATTTTATCTTTGTAAATACAGATATTGTCTGTATATTTGCATCGCAATACCAAATAAGGTGTGCCGCATTACTTGAAAACAAGTGCGCAAATATAATAAAAAGTGTGCCTAATAAGCGAATTTAATATTGTAATAATTAAAAAATATGAGGCAGAAAAGTTTTATAGAGCTTTATCAGGAAGCGAAAAGAAAACCTACTCCGGCTCAATCTTTTATCGAAGAGATAGCCGCCCTGACGCATCGGTCGCATAATACGGTCAAGATGTGGACGATGGGCAAGCAAGTGCCCGACGAGCTTGCGCAGAGTTTGATTGCAAAGCAGTATAATGTGGACATGACCACCCTTTTCCCCAAGCGAGAGGAGGCGCAGACATTATGAAGCCAATGAAAAAAGTATTGATGAACTGGCGGTATTATGTATTGGCTGTATTGGGATTTATCTCGATGGTCGGGGTCTTGGGTATGCCTGACGAGGATAGCCCGACATGGTTCATGGATATGTTGTTATCCAAAGCAATAGGTTTCGGGACGGGCTACATCATGTGTCGGCTCACGCTATACTGGAGCAAGAGAAATCTCATCCCTGAATTGGACGAGATAGAAAAAGAAGAGGAGGATGACCTATGGGAGTAGAAGAAAGATTGGAGCGCATCGAACGGCTCATGGTCATTAGCTCGAAAGCGGTTCTCGATACAAAAGAGGTCGCCTTGATGCTGAATATATCGGAAAGCCGTGTCAGGCATCTTGTCAGCGAACGTAACATACCGCATTACAAGCAAGGGCGCATCACCTATTTCAAGAAGTCAGAAATCGAGGAATGGCAGTTGCAAAACCGTATCCCGACGAATGACGAAATAAGAAAGAAAGCGGTCAACTATACCGCCTTGCATCCGAAATTTTAATCATATCATAATTTCAACGCACAATGAAGAATATAATAATCAAGAAAATGCGCTTTGTCAATTTCAAGGCGTTTAGAGATTTCACCGTTGAGTTCAACGAACATATCACGACCATTCAAGGGCGCAACGGTTCGGGAAAAACAACAATCTTTGACGGGTTCACATGGCTGTTATTCGGCAAGAACAGCGAGGATAAGAAAGACTTTGGCATCAAGACGAAAGACGCAGACGGCAATGTGATTGAGAAATTGCCGCATGAGGTTTCAGCGGTCTTGCTGGTGGGCGGTGAGGAGGTCACCCTTTGCCGCCGGTTGGTCGAAAAATGGCAGAAAAAGAGAGGTTCTGCCGTTGAAGAGTTCACGGGGCATACAGAGGAACGTCTGTACAATAATGTGCCATGCTCTGTAAAAGAATGGAGCGAGAAGATTGATAACATCTGCACCGAACAAATATTCAAGTTCATTACCAACCCTTTGTTTTTTTCCTCCCAAAAGCCCGATGTGCAACGCACAATGCTGTTCCGCATGGCCGGAAATATCTCGGATGAGGATATTGCGGAGGGAAACGAAGATTTCAGAGCATTGCTTAATAAGCTCTCAGGAAAGACGCTTGAAGAGTATAAGAAAGAGATTGCAGCCA
>CAZOKT010000279.1:0-2058 GCA_964580505.1 uncultured Parabacteroides sp.
GGATCATAAACCCAATCGCAAACTGTGCATCTGTACTTTTTCATCTTTTCTTCTTTAAGTAAATACTATTATTATTTATTCGCCGTATATGTAACATGCGAAGTATCTCTTTTGTTCATTGCCGCCTGAATAATTTATTGATTAAATCTGACCGCCCCAGCTGGCGCAATGCTTTCATGATAGGCTGTCGATACTCAGGCTTGTACCAAAAGAAGAATTGCCGCTGAGCAAGCTTCTGCTCTTTCGTCCGCGCGACATAAACCTTCTCTAACGAGTAAGGATGGTAACCTGTATAGTATATCTCGGTTGCTAACGTCATAGGCGTGGGCGTGAAATCTTGCACTTGCTCCAAATGAAAATGGAGGTTCTTGGTCTTCACGGCAAGTTCTGCCATGTCCGGCTCAGTGCATCCAGGATGACCGGATATGAAATAAGGAATCAGCTGCTGGTTCAATCCGTATCGGCGATTGATACGGTCGAACAGTCGCTTGAATTGTTCGAAAAGCTTGAACGACGGCTTGCGCATCTGACTGAGCACTTTATCCTGGGTATGCTCAGGGGCTACCTTCAATCGGCCGGAGACATGGCGGGCTATCAGTTCCTCCATGTAAAGACCAGCAGAATGGTTCAACGCTTCGTCGTCGTAGCGGTTCAAGAGCAAGTCATAACGCACGCCACTCCCAATGAAGGACTTCTTGATCTCCGGCAGACTGTCCACCGCTTTATATAAGTCCAGCAGCGGGGTATGGTCGGCATTCAAGTTTTTGCAGACAACCGGAGAAATGCACGACGGGCGTTTACACTTGGCACAGATGGCCGGATTCTTTCCTTTCATGCGATACATATTTGCCGACGGCCCACCGAGGTCGCTCAGGTATCCTTTGAAGTCGGGCAGCTCCGTTATCGCCCTTACCTCGTGCATAATCGACTCTTTACTCCGCGACGCAATAAATTTCCCCTGATGCGCCGAGATCGTACAAAAGGCACAGCCTCCGAAGCATCCCCGATGGATATTCACCGAGTGTTTTATCATCTCATAGGCGGGTATCACCTTCCCTTTATACTTGGGGTGAGGCAAGCGAGTATAAGGCAAGTCGAACGAAGCATCAATCTCCGCCTCCGTCATGGGTGGATAAGGAGGATTTACCACTATCGTATTCCTGCCGCACCGTTGAAGAATCCGTTGGGCATGCAGTTTGTTAGATTCTTCTTCGATATGACGGAAATTTTTTGCCTGCTTCAACTTGTCACGCACGCATTCCTCGTGGGAAAAGAGGAGAATATCCCTGTCCTCAGGCACAATCTGCTCCGCCAAATAAACCGTCTGGGGGATGTCATGAATTGATCGGAAAGCCTCCCCTGCCCTGAGACGTCTCACCAATTCCGTGATAGGCTTTTCTCCCATCCCGTAAATGAGCAAATCTGCAGGACTGTCTATCAAAATGCCCGGACGGAGGCAGTCCTGCCAATAGTCATAATGTGTCAAGCGCCGCAAGGAAGCCTCTATTCCACCCAATACTACCGGCACCTCCGGATAGAGCTCCTTAAGAATCCGGGCATAAACGATGCTAGGATAATCGGGGCGCATCCCTGCTCTACGGTCAGGCGTGTAGGCATCGTCGCTGCGCAAGCGTTTATTGGCAGTGTAATGGTTAACCATCGAATCCATCGCACCCGGAGAGATCCCGAAAAATAGACGTGGCACTCCCAACTTTCGAAAATCGCGGTAGTCTCCCCGCCAGTCAGGCTGCGGAACAATCGCGACGCGCAACCCCTCTGCTTCCAGTACACGACCGATAACCGCCGCTCCAAACGAAGGATGATCGACATAAGCGTCACCGCTGAAAATAATCACATCCAGATAATCCCAACCCCGTATTTCCAACTCTTTCTTCGTAGTAGGCAACCAATCTTGAAGTTTATGTGTATTCATGCTGTAAAGGTACGCATAAAAAGTGAAACACGGAAAGAGGCTCAACTACGGTAAGTCCGACCTTGTGAAAGTGTCGCCCACGTCCGGAAATTCGCCGCCATCTGAGGAAATCTTCTCTCGCAACC
>CAZOKT010000280.1:0-2044 GCA_964580505.1 uncultured Parabacteroides sp.
AAGATGCAACAAGGTCTTTTCAATCAGCATATCATCGGGAATATCCTTGATTGAAATTTCATTGTACGACCAAAAGCAATGTTCCTGCTTTAGCTTTGCCAACAGTTTTTGTTTGATTGCATCATTTGACATAACATAGTTCAATTAGAATACTACAAAATTAGCGATAATCCCTGTTTAGAACAAATAAAAAACGTGGGAATGTCTATCATTACAATAAGAACGCTTGTTTCACTGGCTTACCGATGTGTTCTTATAAGAGTTCAATGGATATGACCGTTTTCGGCTGATATTCTTTGGAGCATGGTAATTAATCATCTACCGAAGTTGAAAAATGAAGTAACGGCTTTACTCAATAATGAATGATATAGCCTTTCTCCATATCTATATTTTTTTTCAAAACAGGAATACTGATATAATTGCTGAATGAAAGTAGTACCTTTTTTGAAGAAATTCATTTTATAGGGTGAATTAGAAAAAAGTACCACTTACCAAGAAAGCCGCTTTATTCTGTATTTCCGCAATTATAATATGGCGACTTCTCATGTGTTTATAAATATCCGAATAAGATATGACTATATACTTGATTTTCTTTCTATTATTTGCATGGCTAAATTAAAATAGTTAACTTTACAACGAGATAATAAACATATTAATAACCACATCTTGATTTTTTGGATGTAAACTATCATGTAAACCGAAAGAAGCGCGAAGTAAAATTCAATAACAATTGAAGGTGTAATATGATAATCGTAAGATTCGCTGGCTCAGCTGGTAGCCTTTTGAAAGACGAGCCGTAGGCGAGACTTTTAAAAGGTGAAAAGCGACAACACTTTTAATGTTGGGGTCTTGGGTTCGAACCCCAGGCGGATCACCTAAAAGTTAGGCGGTTATCTAATTTGGATAGCCGCTTTTTCGTGTTTATACGTTGGTTTACCACTCGAAAGTTCAACCAAGAGTTCAACCAAAAATCAACATGAATGGAACAGTTAAAGTAGTATGTTACAGGTACAAAACTCTTAGTAACGGTGAATGCCCCTTAATGATTCGTATTTGTAAAGACGGAAAAAAGAAGTATCAAAGTCTTGGCATTTCTATTAAAGCAGAGCAATGGGACTTCAAGACAAACCAGCCAAAAGCGAAATGTCCCAACCGTGAAAGAATCATACTCATTATAAATGAGAAGATTAACGAATTTCAAAAAGCTGTCTTAGACAAACGGATAGCAGGCAAGGACTTCACGGCTGCCACCCTGATAGAATCCACCTCTTCTAAAGACAGCTCACACAAAACGGTGGGCGAATACTATCTGACCTATATTCAGAACTTGAAGAAAGAGAAGAGAATCAGATATGCAGAAATGTTTGAAGTGTCTAAGAAAGAGCCTGTTTAAATTTTATTCAGTAGCATTCTTATAGCAGCAAGTTTGACCATTTCCTCAGCCGAATCAAATGTGAATTCATAGTTTCTGCAGAGTCTTCTGTAATTGTCAAACCATGAGAACGTTCGTTCCACCACCCATCTTTTACCTACTGGTTTAAAGCCTTTTTGATTTTGTCAGCCACTTCACCCCTATATCCGGCATCCGCTAAGATAACTTTGATATTACAACAAAGCTCTTTCAGGCATCCGGCCAAAAGGTAAGCGGCCTTCCCGTCGTGCACGCAGGCTATCGTTACCATGACAGCTATCAGGAAACCGTTCCTGTCAACAACCACATGGCGTTTGATACCCTTCACCTTTTTATTGCCGTCAACGCCACCTAAGCGAACGGTTGTCGCCCCAACGGACGCTTTGGCTGTCCATAATGCAACGTCTGACTCGGCTTTTTGTTCGTTCTTTACCCGAAATTTCTCACGTAAGTGGTTCAACAACAAGTCAAATTCGCCCAAGGAAGATCATTTGCGGTAATAGTAATAAACCAGCTCCCAGGGAGCAAAATGGGAAGGGAGCATACGCCATTGGCAGCCCGTTTTCACCAGATAGAAAATGAAGTGATTTAAACTTTTTGTTTTCGTGAAATTTTCTTTAGTAACAAGACGGC
>CAZOKT010000281.1:0-2024 GCA_964580505.1 uncultured Parabacteroides sp.
ACAGTCTTGATTGTCCGTTTCATCTGTAAATAATTGTGGTTTATTGATTTAAAATTTTTCAGCTATGTATTAAAGTAAGAATCTTATTCCAAGTCTCATGTAAACATTAACGTAATCCTGTACTTAATCCTTCGTAGTTTGTCGAATTGACCGGACTGTTATAATACAATAGATTAACTTCCATATAATTATCGTAAAACTTCATTTAGAATGTTCTTCTCCAAAACTATGCATGGTTAGTTTGCCGTGAATATAGTTGTTTTTTACAAAAAAGCGAGTCTGCATTGAAAAAAAACAGCCCCGTACATCACTGCCGGGGCCTTGTTAACTATCAGTATCTTATTCCAAGTCTTAAGTAGACTCTGCCGAAGTCATCCGGCCCTGTTCGAGAATCAGTATACCTGTAGCCTAATTCAACTATAGGTGTCCACCGGGATTTTAAATAAAAAGCCAATGAAAGTTCATAGCTGACTCTCTGCCAATCAACCTTTTTGACCGTATTGGCGACTACCAGGGCACGTAAATCAAGAGCACATGAACTTTTTTCTTTGGCACCAAGCAGTGTTACTCCCAAGCCTCCACCTCCGGCGAATCCATTGTAGTAAGTTTTGTCTGAACTGTATAAGACCAGATTTTCTTCCAGACTGGTAAACAGGTATGTCCTTGAAATAAATTGTGTATGGATTCTAAATGCAAAATCTGATGGTCTCATTGAATTGCTTTTATAACCAATTCCTGCGACATACTCAAAATGTAAATCATCCCAATAGGAGTCTGCATTGACATTGACTGCCGTAAGCGCAAACATAAGCGCAGTTAAACAAATAAACTTCTTCATCATAACCAATAACTTTAAAATTAAACTATCAATGTTCCACAGTTTTGCACTTGCAAAAGTTATTGAAATACCGTCAAGAATATAGGTACTTCCGTCTTTCCCGTTAGACAAGCTATTGTAAATGCGCCGCTTAGAATATACTTCTCTAAAACTGTAAAGGTTTCAATTTAAACACAGACGAAAATATAGTTTTTTTTTACAAAAAAGCAAGTCTTGTCTGAAAATTTTCACTTTGGCTATTTGTCAAGGTCTTTCAGGCAAGTGTGGAGGAGTAACTACTTGGTAAGCTTCGAATAATCCAACTTTCTTGTAAGTTCCGTTAAAAATTTCTTGTCCTCCAACTTTAATCTGTGCAGGTCTCCGTCCTCAAAGTAATTCAAGGCTTTAACAATATTCACCAGAGGAAATTTGTTGCCAAAGTAATCAGATACGCCCCTCAGACCTTCTTCTAAACGGACTTTTCCTGTTTGCAAAATTCTTACGATGTCAAAATAATCTTTGTACTCCGCTCTGTCGCAAGTGGCCTTAAGTTTCGTTATCAGTAGAGCTTTTAAGTCTGCAAGTTCTAATATTCCATCATCAGTTCGGACTTTATCGGCCAGTTCCACAAAATCGAGTTTTCCAAAAAGAGAGACTTGAGTAAAGTATTTAAGATTAGGGTACAACTCTAACTGTTCCACGGGCAGTATTTCCTTGTGCGGTTTCATCTTAAGAATTCTCGTTTTGGAAGTGGCGGGACGATGGTATCACTTCCGTAAAGCCTGTAGTGCCAAAAATACCAACTTTTAGGGTCAAACCAGCCTGCTTGTGCTTCCTTCAGTGCTTGTTTTAGAACGTCCAGGCTGAACTCGGAAAGTTTTAAAAAACTTGGGATATCATTAGCGTCCCTCATTGCACTCGCAACTATTTTTAGAGGGTCGTTGCTGATGATATACTCTTCATCCTCCCACCAAACGTAGTGGGCAAAATGTTTCAGTAATTCCTTGTCCCTGTCGGTAAATCTTACTTTCATTTCCGTCGTTGTCCCTGTAGCCACAAATTCAAATTTACGGAAATTGGGAATAAATCGCAAGGTTTGGGGTGCAGCCGCTTTGGAAGATAAAAATAAGGTTAATCTCCCGGAACTCTGCAGCTATTTCACAGATTTTCCGTAAGTTTGTAGTCGAATCTATTTCAGTTAGTGGTT
>CAZOKT010000282.1:0-1995 GCA_964580505.1 uncultured Parabacteroides sp.
GCATAGCAAAAAATGGACCGGAAACGCGGCACAAAACTTCTCGTTAATCAATAGAATCGCTGAATCTGCTTAAAAATGAAAAGTCAACTAAAGCGGAAGTGAAAGAACAAAGACTAAAAGTCGGATGAGACAACAACTATCTTTTGAATATCCTGAATTTTTAGATGCGTTTGCCCTGATTTTATGTATTTGATATTTGACTTTTCTATATTTTATCCATACATTTGTAGTATATAATTTCAAGATAGCAGAGATATGAAAAAGACGATTAATGCACTATCCGCCGTTCCTTTTATAGGAGTTGCGTTAATGACCGCTTGTCAAGACAAAAATCAGGAACAAACACAAAAACCGTTCAATATTGTATATATCATGGCTGATGACCACACTGCTCAGATGATGAGTTGCTATGATACCCGCTATGCGAATACGCCGAATTTAGACCGGATAGCCCGCGATGGCGTTTTATTTACCAATAGCTTTGTGGCAAACTCATTGAGCGGACCAAGCCGTGCCTGCATGATTACTGGGAAACATAGTCATAAAAACGGATTTTATGACAATTCGCATTGTGTATTTGATGGTTCCCAACAAACCTTTCCAAAGCTTCTTCAACAAGCAGGCTACCAGACTGCATTGATTGGAAAATGGCATTTGGAATCTTTACCAACGGGTTTCGATTATTGGACAATTATTCCCGGACAGGGAAATTATTACAATCCCGAATTTATCACCTCTGCAAACGATACGATTCAAGAACATGGTTACCTAACGAATATTATTACGGATAAAAGTATTGATTGGCTAGAAAATCAACGTGACAAGAACAAGCCTTTTTGCATACTAATCCATCATAAAGCACAGCATCGGAATTGGATGGCAGATACGTGCAATCTGAGTCTCTATGAGGATAAAACTTTCCCGATACCAGATACTTTCTATGACGATTATGAAGGGCGTCCGGCAGCAGCAGCTCAGGAAATGAGCATCTTAAAAGACATGGATTTGATTTATGACTTAAAAATGATTGGTGCAGAAGGAAAGGAGCGGTTTACAGAAAGCTACAACGGACTTTTAGCTCGTATGGATGCAGAGCAACGTGCAGCATGGGATGAATTCTATAATCCGATTATTGAGGATTTCAAAAAGCAGAATTTGAAAGGTAAGCAGTTGTATGAATGGAAATTCCAACGTTATATGCGTGATTATCTAAAGACTTTGAAATCGCTGGATGATAATGTAGGTCGCGTTCTGGATTATCTGGACAAAGCTGGGTTGGCAGAAAATACATTGGTCGTATATACTTCCGATCAGGGTTTTTATATGGGCGAACACGGTTGGTTTGATAAACGCTTCATGTATGAAGAATCATTCCATACGCCACTCCTTATGCGTTTGCCGGGCGGAAAGAAAGGTAAAATTGATCAGATGGTACAGAACATCGACTATGCGCCTACTTTCTTAGAGTTGGCTGGTGCTCCGATTCCAGATGACATACAAGGTGTTTCTCTTCTGCCTCTCTTGAAAGGAGAAAATCCTACCGATTGGCGTACATCTCTCTACTACCATTATTATGAATATCCAGCTGAACACATGGTGAAACGTCATTATGGCGTGCGAAATGACCGTTACAAATTAATTCACTTCTATAATGATATTGACGAATGGGAACTTTATGATCTACAAGAAGATCCGTACGAATTGAATAATATTTATGCAAATCCGGCTTACCATGACGTTAAGAAACAAATGCAGCATGAGCTGGATAGCCTGCAAATCCTGTATGACGATCCGATTCGGGAGCAATTCAAATAGAAAATAGTTATCCATTGGTGGAGGGGGCTGTGTCAAAATAAAATTTGAGATGGCCTCTTTTGTATCTGTAAAAACACCTCACAAATCATTAACTTTCAATCATATTTTCGTGATTTGCCTCAGTAATTATTTTTTATTATCTTCGCGAGAAATCCGAAAAGGAATAAATCGTATGGTGCG
>CAZOKT010000283.1:0-1962 GCA_964580505.1 uncultured Parabacteroides sp.
TTGAGATTTCGAGAAGAAAAATTGGGAAAGTCTGAAATAATAGGTATATTTACAATAGAATTCAAATGGAAGATTCAGGGCTATCTGTCATTTTGTTTTCTATGTTTATTTTTATATATTTTATCACCGCATTTCGTAGGATACTTATTCCGCCAACGGGTAAAACAATAAAGAGAATATGGTAAGACACATTGTAATGTTCAAGTTGAAGGAGTTTGACTCTCCTGCCGAGAAACAGGCAAAAATGAATGAAATCAAGATAAAGTTGGAAGCTCTCATCGATAAGATTGATGTGTTACGGAAAATAGAAGTAAAGTTCAATTGCAACCCGGAGGAGACATGGGATCTCATTCTCATCACCGAGCTGGACACGCTGGCAGATGTCAGCCTCTATGCGAACCATCCGGAACATGTAGCAGTGTCAAAAGGCCTCATCGGTCCTGTCAAGGCAGACAGAGCCTGCGTAGATTATGAATGCCACTGATAAGGGAAGACGGAGGCATTAAGAGTAAGCATGAAGTATTTGGATTTTGATATTGAGGAACGTGCCAAGCAGGCTATTGATAACTTCAACGCGGGATATAACTGTGCACAGTCGGTTTTCCTGACTTATGCAGACGTACTCGAACTGGATTGGGAAACGGCAAAGAATATGTCCGTATCTTTCGGTGGCGGTATGGGGCGTATGCGGGAAGTCTGCGGGACCATGAGCGCAATGTGCATACTGGCTGGTTTCCGTTATCCGGTAGTTGACCCAACTGACCAACAGGCACGGACACGCAACTATGCAATGGTGCAGAAGATGGCAGCTCTTTTCAGAGAGAAATATCACACTATCATCTGCCGTGCCCTCTTACCCGCCGCAGCTGCTGCCCAAAAAGACCCGACACCTTCCTTGCGTACACCGGAATATTACGCCAAGCGTCCGTGCGGAAGGTATGTGGCTGAAGCCACACGTATTGCCGGCAGAATGTTGAAAGGCGAACTGGAGTAAGTTCTCGCTGACGCCTGAAGACAATAGACTGGCGAACCCATAAGGATTATACCAACTTAATTTGCGAAATCGTACCGAGTTTGCGAATCTCTTCAAACAATCCGGTATAGGAAGAGACAGACTTCAGATTTACTTTGTAGGTAATCACGGAAATATTTTGGTCGTACTGACACTCAAAAGAGACGTTCACGATAAATACTCCTTTTGCTTCCAATATCCGACGCATCTCTTTCAAGTCAGGCGTAGCAGTCGTACAAGTGATGGTCAGCATCTTATTCACCCCGTCCAGAAATGTCTTTTTCTCCAACTGCTCCACACTAATGAGGACGAAAAGCGAAATAATTGTGGCTATCACAGCAGGCAGGAACATCCCCGCTCCTACTGCAAGCCCGACAACTGCCACGACCCAAATACAAGCCGCCGTAGTCAGTCCGTGTACGCTTCCGTGATTTTGAATAATGGCTCCTGCTCCTAAAAAGCCAATACCCGAAAGCACCTGTGCAGCTATGCGACCGGGATCGCCATTCAGAAAGTTAGGATAAGTCTGTGGAATCCAAATAGAGACTAACATGGCGACCGTAGAGCCCAAGCAAATCAGTGTAAAGGTACGGATTCCTGCCTCCCGACGGCGAAACTGGCGCTCCAAACCTATCACCGCACCCAAGAGAAGGCTAACCAATAAACGCAACGAGGCCGTCTCAATCGAGACCGTTGTACCGTTCAACAAGTTATTCAGATAATCATACATAGGCCGATGCAGTTATCAAAAGTTTCTTTATGTTATTCCGCATTCAGTTTATTAAATTGTAGAGCGAAAATAACGATTCTTATCTAAAGTACCAATATTTCCCGACATAAAAAACGAATGGCCACAGATTTTCTATCTGCAGCCATTCTTATTATGAAACACTCTATTATGCGATTAGCGCATAATCTTACCGTCAGCTTCTACTGCAAGAATGTAGATG
>CAZOKT010000284.1:0-1932 GCA_964580505.1 uncultured Parabacteroides sp.
TCAACGCATCCGGTACGCTCGATTTTCTGATAATCGTTGCCGCATCCTCATTCGTCCTATGGATTCGTGAATTTTATCGACTGTTCAAGAGATAACAAACATAATCCCGAAAGCGCATCGGGAAGTTTCTCCCGGTGCGCTTTCTTCAAACATACAATGAGCGATAACAATTACAAGAAACTTGGCGTAGCGCCTCGATTTCATGAAGTGCTTTCAACAGGGCTTTATACCGGTCTTGTGCCATTTGCACCTGGCACAGCAGCAGCTTTCGTTGCATTGTTGATGTGGTACGGATTGTATCACGTTCTCAGCCCTACAGCTTTGTTTTGGACTACAATCTCCTTGATTATAGTCGTCACGATTGTTGGTGTATGGACATCCAATGTCATGGAACGATATTGGGGTTCTGACCCTCGTGCTGTGGTAATTGATGAATATGTCGGAACTTGGATCCCACTTTTGGCTGCTCCATGCGGAGAATATACTTGGCTTCTTGCGTTCATTGGCTTTGGATTATTTCGATTGATTGACATCTGTAAGCCATTAGGATGTAGGAAAATAGAACAGATAATGCCCGGCGGATGGGGCGTAATGTTTGATGACATTTTAGCAGGAAGCTATGCTCTTATAATCGTAGTAGTTTTGAAATCTTTATTTTTTTATTGATTATGAAAATACCCGGATTATCATTTTCATGGAAAAGAGCTCTTGGTATAACCCAAGCAAAACAAAAGTTTGCCAAACAGACAGGAGTTCCAACGACCAAAACCGGACTTGAACGGAAAGTAGGGAAAATAATTCTAAAAACATTATTTGGTAAATAACCAACACTTATTTACTTTCTATTACCTTGTGGTATAATAAAGAAATTACTTTGGTATGAAACTTACAACTATTTTCATATTTATGGTTCTCAGCATAAGTTCTATATGGGCAAAGTCTGAGACAAAGCTCCCTGACACTTACGCTTTTACTCGCGGAGTGGAAGCATATCAAGAGGGTAAAAATCAGGAGGCTCTTGAATGGTTTGAAAAAGAACTAAGCGAACATCCAGACAACGGTTATGCCTATATATACATCTCGGCACTGAGGTATGGGAACAATGAGTACGGAAAGGCATTGTCCGCTATAAATCAGGCTCTCAAGAAATTGCCAAAGAAAGATAAAGAATATACTGCTGTCGCATACGGCACACGACAGGCATTTACCTCGTCATGGAAGATACGGTAAGCGCATTAAAAGACTATGATACTGCCATTCGCTTGGAGCCGGAGAATAAGCAACACTATGATCGGAGAGCGCAGGTCTATTTTGAACAAAGAAAATATGAGCTTTCTGACGCTGACTATCAGAAAATGATTAACCTTGACCCGGGTGACGTCATGGGATATATGGGTATTGGTAGAAATGCCAAAGAACAAGGACGTTATGATGATGCGATGGAACAGTTCAATTATGTCATTAAAATGGAGCCGGATTATGATTCCGGATATTCATTCCGTGCAGAGTGTTATATCGCCCAAAAGAAATATTCTGAGGCACTTGATGATATAATCAAAGCGTTATCTATAAGTGGAGATAGAAAGTCATACTATCTCCTTGTGACTATGGATAAAGAAGCACTGGCTTTAATCAAGGCAAAACTTCAAGTGCAGGCTAATAAGAATCCCAATGAAGCTGAATGGTTCTATTATTTAGGACAAATCTATGAGCGTAACAATCGTCAGAGGGATGCTATCGCATTTTATGAACAGGCTCATAATCGAGATGCAAATGCGGTCTTTATGGAACGTATTTCAAATTGTTACTATGATTTAGGACGATATGAATCTGCCTTGGATTATATAGATCGTGCCATCTATATGGATAACAGCGACTATGATTTCGTGATAATGAAAGGTAATATCTATAATGAGATGGGTAAGTATCCAG
>CAZOKT010000285.1:0-1928 GCA_964580505.1 uncultured Parabacteroides sp.
TCAACATATATAGGTATTGTTCCAAGTAAAAAAGGGCAATAATTTTGCGATATATAACCGATAAATATGCAAAAGCTGAAAGATGACATACGAAACGTAATACTGGAAAAGTCGAAGGCTATCTTCCTTGAGAAAGGCTTCCAGAAAACTTCCATGCGGGATATATCATGTACATCGGGTGTAGGATTAAGCAATCTGTATAATTATTTTCGGAATAAAGATTGCCTGTTTTGCGAAATAGTGAAGCCTGTTATCCAAGCTTTCGAACTTATGCTGGATGAACATCACGGACGAAGCGGAAGAGACATACTCGATATGCAATCAGAAGATTACCTACGTTACGTCATCGATGAGTATATCGACCTGCTGATGCGCCACCGGACACGCCTCGAATTGCTATTCTTCCGTTCACAAGGCTCCTCGTTAACGCATTTCAAAGAGAATTATGCAGACCGCTCGACCGCTGTATTCAAAGTATATTTAACCGATATGAAACGAAAACATCCCGAACTGAATATCCGTATCTCCGATTTTTATATCCATTTGCATACTATTTGGATGTTTGTCCTACTAGAAGAGATGATTCGACAAAAGGTCAAACCCGAGGATACGAGGCAAATCGTAACGGAATACATGACCGGTGAGGTTTTCGGATGGAGAGAGCTTATGAATGTTTGATTTTCATAAGCTCTCTCTTTTTTTGAATGGTTTTGAATATTGTTCGTTTTTAACGATACGATTCTTTATCAAGAAAAACAATATAGGTAGGCAACAAAATACAAATAACTAACTATAAAAATTATGACACAAAAGGAAAAACAAAAAAAGAGCAAGCAGGGGGAGGAAGGGTTGGCACGCCTCTTTCAGATAGCCGGTGAGTGCAAAGGCTTGCTGGTAGGGGCAGGTGCTCTGTCGGCATTGAGTGCAATTTGTATGCTGGTGCCCTATTGGTCTGTCTATGAAGTGCTGAACGAGTTGCTAACAAAGGCAGGGGACGTCGGGAAGGTAGAGCGTTCGCTACTGATTCATTGGGCTTGGGTGGCGTTTATCGGCTTGATTGCCGGTCTGGTACTGCTTTATGCAGCACTGATGTGCTCGCATGTGGCAGCTTTTCGTATCTTATACGGGTTGCGGATTCGTTTGGTGGAGCACATAGGTCGCTTGTCGTTAGGATTCCTGAACGGCACTTCGACCGGCTCCATCAAAAAGACGATGGAGCAAAATATCGAGAAGATAGAGACATTCATCGCACATACGATTCCGGACATGGTAAATATCATGGCAACTGTCGCCTTTATGTTCGTAATATTCTTCTCATTGAACGGCTGGTTGGCGGCTATCTGCTTGGCGTGTATCGTGCTAAGCATCTTCCTGCAATACGCCAATTTCATGGGGAAGAAAGCGAAAGAGTTCACGGCTACCTATTTCGATACACAAGAACAGATGAGTGCATCGGCCGTACAGTATGTGCGCGGTATGCCGGTGGTAAAGATATTTGGGCAAAGTGTCAAGTCGTTTCGTCAATTCCATAATGAGATTCTCGGCTATCGGAAATGGGCATTGAAGGTATGTGATACCTATGAGTCGGGCTTGATAGCCTTCACCATCATGCTCAACTCGCTGATAACCTTGATTCTTCCGGCAGGATTACTCCTGATGCAGGGCCATCCGGAGGACATTTCGCTGGCCGGTGTCTGGCTTTTCTTTATCATCTTGGGACCGGGCGTAACGGCACCGGTGTACAAACTCCTATTCTTAGGCGGTGGGACACGCGAGATTGACGAAGGTGTGAAACGATTAGACTGCATCCTCGCAGAGCCTCCTATGCCGGAAACTGCCGAACCGCAATTACCCGAAAGGTATGACATCGAATTCTACGACGTGAGTTTTTCTTACGAGAACAAACAACAAGCGACTCGGACAAAGGC
>CAZOKT010000286.1:0-1834 GCA_964580505.1 uncultured Parabacteroides sp.
TTCGGCATCCGAAAGCTCGCTGACGCTCACTTTTGGATGCAACCAACTGAGCTATTGCACTTTATGAATCAGTAGAGTTACCGCTTTGTCTTTACACTTTTCTATGGTTTAACTCACGGTTTAACTCGTGGCTATTCCGAAAGATGGTTATCAATATGTTTATTATCTCACCGTAAAGTTAGCAATTTTAATTGGGACTTGCAAGTAATGATAAGAAAACCAAGTATATAGACATATCTTATTCAGGTGTTTATGAACATTTGAAAAAACGTCATATTATAATTGCGGAAATATAGGATAAAACGACTTTCTTGATAGGTGGTATTTTTTTAATTTCTCCCTATAAAACACAGTTTCTTCAAAAAAGGTACTACTTTTATTCAGCAATTATATCAGTATTCCAGTTTTAAAAAATATAGATATGGAGAAAGGCCATATCATTCATTATTGAGTAAAGCCGTTACTTCATTTTTCAACTTCGGTAGGTGATTGATTACCATGCTCCAAAGAATATCAGCCGATAAACTGTCATATCCATGAATGATATAGTTTCTTGCATCCACTATTTTGCGTGAGTTGGTGATAGCGATATTTCTGTCCGTCTTTAAGATTCTGTTCATGGCTTCGCCTATAATCTCTATGTTCCTTTCGATAGCACGTCTAAGACAGAGGTTGCCGTAAAAGTCATCAAATAACTTAGGCTTGTCGCCAAAGAAACTTTCTATCTCTTCAATGGCTGTCAGAATATCCTGCAAGTGTTTCTTTATCAAATCATCCATATATCAATGCTTTTGTTGAGTCCACATTCTTTTTTAAGTATGGATTCTTTATAGTCTGTTCTTCCAATAAGTCCACTTCTCTGCCAAACAATTCCTCCAAAGCATATTTGAAATCAAAGTAATTGTCGAAATAATCATTTACTTCTGCCTTTTTGAAAGAAACTACCAAGTCCACATCGCTATTGTCATTGAAACGATTGGTAAGTATAGAGCCAAACACAAACAGCTTGCCTACCTTATGCTTTTTGCACAAAGCAACAATCTTCTCTATGTTGTTTTCTATCAGCTTCATAAATAGACTTATTTATTAGGCAAAGATAGTAAAGTTGCACTAAAATAATGCTATTGGTGAGTACCTTTTTCTATTTCTCCCGATAAAACACAGTTTCTTCAAGAAAGGTGCTAACTGTTTTTATATCAATATTCCTATTTTTAGAATGTCTGCGTGTAGAGGATTGCTTGTATCTTCTGTAAGTAGAACAGGCTCTATAAGATTGCTTATCTTACGTTTCAGTTTCCACAATAAAGGAGTGTCCTCAAAATAATCATTACTCATGCGTTCCACCACAACAGCAATGTCAATGTCGCTGTCCTCCGTATGGTTGCCTTTGCTGTATGAGCCATAAAGGTAAAGAGCCTTTAATGGCAACCGTTCTGCAACTGCCGCCTTATAGCGTTGTGCCAATTTTATAGCTTGCTCTTTATCCATAGACAAAACTATCTTTATTTTAGTTTATCAAATGCTTCTGCAAAGAAACGGTCAAACCACTCGTAACTCTGATTCGTGATTTCGTGTTTGGCAGACTTCTTGATATAGATTGCCACTATTTCTCCATAATTGGAATTTCCGTCCACAAATGTGATATTGTCAAAAAGATACAGGTTTTCTTGTACGCGTTTGATTCCCTCATAGAAATTGTACTCTATGATTTCATCCGCTACATCATGTCCGCCCAACATCTTTCTTTGCATCACCCTTGTTGTACTTTCTTCCAAAGAACCCAAGCCGAAATATAAGAGCGAGATTTTATATCCGGCTTCCTTGAACTCTCCAA
>CAZOKT010000287.1:0-1832 GCA_964580505.1 uncultured Parabacteroides sp.
CTTTTCCTTCCAATTTCGTCTCCCTGTCATTAATCAATACCTTCACTCCGCCACTGCCTATTATACTGATATCATCTCCGATTACAGTAACTCCCGGGGTGGAAGAAAGCAGATCATACAGGCTCAGAGAGGCTACGGCTATGGCACTCGCATCAAACACCAATCTGTCGATTTCGCGCTTTACCAAATTTTTTACACCAACTACTACCGCATCTGCAATCAGTTCGGGATCTTCCTCCAAGTAGATAAGTCCGAGATTTAAAGAAGCCTGAACTCTGAGAGTATCTTCGTAATTCTTGTAGCCAATACAATTAATCTTCAGTATATAGCTGCCTCGGCTTGGAAGAGAAACAGAAAATTCCCCATCTTCATTGCTTATTCCGACCTCGTTGTAATCCGCCCCTTCTACGGATATTGTCGCAAAACTGATATCCGTGCTGTCTTGCTTGTCCACAACCCTTCCCGAAAGCAAAATTTCCTGAGCCATAACGAGTTCAGGACAGAGTACGAGCAATAAAGTAATTATTGCATGCTTGATTTTCATGGTTCTACTCAGCATTTTCCACAAGTTTTTGCCCACAAGGCCATTACAAACTAAAGATTCTCTTTCCATAAGGGCTGTCTTAACTTACATTAAAACTCAAACCAACTAAGCGTCCCATGGCAGCACACGGCAGAGACAGCGTAAAATATAAAGTTTTTTTTTTTACAACAGCAACTTCTTGAGTAAATCTGTCTGAAAATGGCAAAAGCTCAAATGTTGGTTGAAAAAAAGAATCAACTTTTTTGCGGATTTTGCGGGAAAAGTTTTAACTTCGTGACGTGAAAGGTAGATGAGATGATTGTAACATTTGAGAAGGAATATTTGCGTGAACTCTATGAAATAGGGAAAGGTGATAAGAAACATCGCTTTCAGCCCGATATAGTTAAACGCTACAAGAGATGCATTGATTATCTTAAAAGCGTGAGTAAGGTTGAGGATTTATTCCTCATACAATCATTGCATTATGAAGTCCTTGTAGGTGACAAAACAGATATCTCGTCAATAAGAGTAAATGACAAGTATAGGATTGAATTTACTGTATCTAAATCTACTATCACAGTTTGCAACATACTTGAATTATCGAAGCATTACAAATAATTGAATTATGATAGAAATAAAAGGAATTGATCCGAACATGATAGCGAACAACCTTGAGCCGTTTGAGCCCACTCATCCGGGGGAACTGCTTAAGGAGGAGATAGAATATCGAAAATTGTCGCAAAAACAACTTGCGGCGGATATGGGAGTGTCTTATACCGTCTTGAATGATATAGTAAACTGTAAACGGCCGGTAAACACCAAGTTTGCACTTTTATGCGAAAAAGCCTTGGGACTTCCGGCTTACGTACTTTTGCGACTTCAGGCAGACTATGATATGATAAAAACGAAGCGCGACAAATCGTTTATAGAACGTCTTGCCAAGGTGAGGACTCGTCAGGAACAGCCATTAGCGGGAGTGCAAAGCGCGTCTGTCTGAAACTTGCCGAATGCTGTGAAGGAGTCAACTACTTTAACTGTTTCAGTGTGGCAAGTAGTCGCTTCCCTTTGTCTGTCAAACGATATTTCTGTTTTGCCGTATAGCTTTCCCGTCGAAGTCCTTAAAGACTTGGTGAAGGGGATAAGAATAAGGGCTCAAAATCCCTCAGTTTGATTTAACGGAATATTTTAGTTGAAAAATTTAGCTAAAATAGTTGTATAACTAAGAAAAGTAGTTATATTTGTGCCGCGCTGCTACCAATGGAGCGGAAATGAGTGGTACAAAAGGTTACGGAGGGATTGCTAAGAGGGT
>CAZOKT010000288.1:0-1799 GCA_964580505.1 uncultured Parabacteroides sp.
GCCCTCACTTCCGCCTCGTTTATCTTGACTACCTTACGATCGTAAGTCATCAGACCATTCACTTCTCCTTCCACATCGGTTGTCTGCGTATAAACAGCTGCCGAGAACCCACGTTTAACCAACTCTTTCAGTTGGTCGGCATACTTCACGTATTCGGTCGTCACTTCATCGCTGTTTTTGAACTGGATATACCCCCAGTTGCGTTTATTCCACCATAAATGCTCTTCTAAAGGCAACCCGATACCGCCATATTCGCCCAAAACGGTTACGCGCTGCGCGTCAATCAGGTACATCTCCGGACCAGGATAATTATGCAAATCCAGAATGTCGCCACAAGCACGATGGTTTCCACCACTAGCTGGATTGATTAAGCGGGACGGGTCGTAATTTTCAGTCCATTTTACGACCTTCTCTGTATCGAATTGTCCCCAGGCCTCATTAAACGGAACCCAAACCACTACACTCGGATTAGAGATGCATAGGTCTATAATATCTTTCCATTCACGATAGTAATTTTCGACAGACTCCGTAGTACGTTCATGATAAATACCACCATTATATATGCGAGGTTCCCATCGATATGCTCCGTGATCTCCACTCGGCATATCCTGCCAAACCAAAATTCCTTCTCTGTCACAATGATAATACCAGCGAGCCGGCTCAACCTTCACATGCTTACGAATCATATTGAAGCCCCACTCTTTTGTTTTCTTGATGTCATAAAGCAACGCTTCGTCCGTAGGCGCTGTATAAAGACCGTCCGGCCACCAGCCTTGATCAAGCGGACCATATTGGAATAGTGGTTCGTTGTTCAAAAACATGCGCATGATGCCGTTCTTATCTTTGCCGGCAGAAATTTTACGAAATGCGGTATAGGACTTTACTTCGTCAACAACCTTTCCATTCTGTGTTAATGTAATATTCATGTCATATAGATAAGGATTCTCTGGAGACCATAAAGTCGGATTATTTACACCAATACGGATTTCCTGCCCTTGTACACCTTTGCCCGATGCTACAACTTGTCCTTTGTCTAACACTTTAACCTCTACAATTGATATATTGCAAGGTTGTGCTGTTCCGACAGTTATCCCCAATGTATTTGTGTCAATATTAGGGATGGATTTGATAGCTGTGATATGATTGGCATATACCGGTTCCAACCATACTGTTTGCCAAATACCAGTAACAGGTGTATACCAGATACCTTCCGGATTAGCTACTTGTTTACCTCTCGGTTGGAATCCTTTGTCGCTTGGGTCCCATACTCGCACTACCAGCTTTTGTGTCCCAGCGCCTTTCAAGTAAGGAGTGATATTAAATGAGAACGGCGTATAGCCTCCTTTGTGTGAACCAATCAATACATCATTTATGAACACTTCTGCTTTCCAATCGACTGCACCGAAGTTTAATATCACATCTTTTCCTTTCCATTTAGGAGGCACAGTGAATGTACGCTTGTACCACAATTCATTTTTATCTCCCACTTCTTTTTGAACGCCAGAAAGAGAAGACTCAATAGCGAACGGCACTAAGATATTGCCATCGAAAGCTATTGGTTCTGCTTCGCCCACCGGTTTAATAGCATATTCCCATTCTCCGTTCAAGTTTTGCCAATCGGAACGCTCCAATAATGGACGCGGGTATTCCGGTAGTACTTGTTGCGGATTAATCTGTTCCGCCCACTTTGTCTTAATCTTATCGCCTGCAGGTTTCCACTGAGCTTGTGCGCATAAAGACAACGCCAATGCGCAACACATTAATAAGGTCTTCTTCATAAGTCTGAATTTTAATTATAA
>CAZOKT010000289.1:0-1786 GCA_964580505.1 uncultured Parabacteroides sp.
CTTTTCCTTCCAATTTCGTCTCCCTGTCATTAATCAATACCTTCACTCCGCCACTACCTATGATACTAATATCATCTCCGATTACAGTAACTCCCGGGGTGGAAGAAAGCAGGTCATATAGGCTCAGGGATGCCACGGCTATGGCACTCGCATCAAACACCAATCTGTCAATTTCGCGCTTTACTAAATTTTTTACACCAACCACTACCGCATCTGCAATCAATTCGGGATCTTCCTCCAAGTAAATCAGACCAAGATTTAAAGAAGCCTGAACTCTGAGTGTATCTTCATGATCCTTGTATCCGATACAATTAATCTTCAGTATATAGCTGCCTTGTCTTGGAAGAGAAACAGAAAATTCCCCTACCTCGTTGCTAATTCCGACCTCGTTGTAATCCGCCCCTTCTACGGATATTGTCGCAAAACTGATATCCGTGCTGTCTTGCTTGTCCACAACCCTTCCCGAAAGCAAAATTTCCTGAGCCATAACGAGTTCAGGACAGAGTACGAGCAATAAAGTAATTATTGCATGCTTGATTTTCATGGTTCTACTCAGCATTTTCCACAAATTTTTGCCTCCGATGTCTTTACAAACCAAAGTTCCTCTTTTCATAAGGGCTATCATAACTTACATTAAAAACTCAAACTAACCGAGCGTCCTCCGTTGTCGCACGGCAGAGACAGCGCCAAAATATAAAGTTTTTTTTTTTTTTACAACAGCAAGAACTTGAGTAAATATGTCTGAAACTGGCAAATGCTCAAAAGTTTGTTGAAAAATCGAATCAACTTTTTTGCTTATTTTAGCCTATTCTCACAGTTTGCAACATACTTGAATTATCGAAGCATTACAAATAATTAAATTATGATAGAAATAAAAGGAATTGATCCGAAAATGATAGCGAACAATCTTGAGCCGTTTGAACCGACTCATCCGGGTGAACTGCTTAAGGAGGAGATAGAATATCGAAAATTGTCGCAAAAACAGCTTGCGGCGGATATGGGAGTGTCTTATACCGTCCTTAATGATATTGTAAACTGTAAACGGCCGGTAAACACCAAGTTTGCACTTTTATGCGAAAAAGCCTTGGGACTTCCGGCTTACGTACTTTTGCGACTTCAGGCAGACTATGATATGATAAAAACGAAGCGCGACAAATCGTTTATAGAACGTCTTGCCAAGGTGAGGACTCGTCAAGAGCAACTATTACCGGGAGTGCAAAGCGCGTCTGTCTGAAACTTGCCGAATGCTGTGAAGGAGTCAACTACTTTAACTGTTTCAGTGTGGCAAGTAGTCGCTTCCCTTTGTCTGTCAAACGATATTTCTGTTTTGGTGTATAGCTTTCCCGTCGAAGTCCTTAAAGACTTGGTGAAGGGGATAAGAATAAGGGCTCAAAATCCCTCAGTTTGATTTAACGGAATATTTTAGTTGAAAAATTTAGCTAAAATAGTTGTATAACTAAGAAAAGTAGTTATATTTGTGCCGCGCTGCTACCAATGGAGCGGAAATGAGTGGCTCAATAGTCCCGAAGGAATCGCCAGGAGAGTTTAAGTTGGTAGCACTCGCCCGAAGGCCCGCGACCGCAGGGAGCAAAGTCCCACCTAATAGGGGGAGGGGGTAAAAGGGGTTAAGTCTTTCGAAAAAAGACTTTTAGGATAATCAAAAACTTTTGGTTACCGACTACATAAAAATTTCAAAATTATGGGTAGAAACAAGACGGCAGGATTGACAGCTCGTGAAGAAGAGGTGATGAATCTCTTTTGGGACAACGGGCCCATGTTCGTAAGG
>CAZOKT010000290.1:0-1739 GCA_964580505.1 uncultured Parabacteroides sp.
TCAATAACGATTTTTTGAGCTTCTGACGAAAAATTACGGCGGTGTATATCATCCACTTCCGAATGACATTTGATGCACAAACATTCAAGATTACTCACTCGATTGTCGGTTTTTACTCCGTTCTTATGGTGGGTTTGCATAAAGTAATGGTCAAAGTCTTCTACATGGATGCCGCAACGTTCGCAGGTAAAATTCTGTTTTGTGCGGTAAGCAAGAGATATTTCCTCCCAATTCTTAACATAGCCAAAAATATCAACATCGTATTCCGCTGCCTCTCTCACATCACCCGCTTCTTTGAGGATTTTCGCAAAATCAGTAGAATTGTTCACGAGTTTTTCTTCCTCATTACTTAGAATATTTTTACAATATTGACACAATTCCATTCCCCTGACCTCCACTTCCTTGTGAGCATTACGAGAATAGACTTTTATCGGTTCGGCATTGGCAAAGCGGTAGGCATCACGACCAAAATTTTCAATGGCGGTGCATTTGCAAACATGAAACTTGGGTTTCCTTACTTTACCTTTGTATTGAAAGTAGAAAGCAGCTTTATACATAAAACCACGTCGCTTCACACCATCATCGTCAATATAAAAGATGCCACCGTCTTCCAAAAGAATACGCTTACCAATATCTTCGGGCAGCACATCGACTGTTCCGACAGAACGCCATGCACTTGCTTGTCCAATCTGTATACCCATAGCAGTAAGACATTTCTTTAAGTTGGGGAAGGCACAAATGGGATTGGTGTCGGAGGTGTCGAAACTCATTTGACGTTCTTTTTTACAAAGTTTTCAAGAATTTCATCACCAGAAGTGACAATACGGAATTCAACACGGCGAGAAGAAGCACGATCTATAGCTTTACCCGACTTTATGATGAAATCTCCGTCTGCATCAAGAGCCTTACCATAAGAAAGCCCATTGGCGGTAAACCAATATTCGAGCAGTTGTTTCTGATTGTCTGAATATTGCTTAAACTGCGGCATGGAACGAAAATATTTAAGTACGGATAAAGCACGTTCTTGGGATAATTTTGCGTTGGCTATATATGAGTCCGCATCGTAACTGGGCATCGGCACATCATCTGTATGTCCTTCGATCCGGACTTCTAGGATATTGTAACGTAAACTGTCGTTCAAAAGAATATTGAAATAGCGAGGCAGGAATTCGTCAAGAATCTCTTTAAAATGCGGTGTCAGTTCGGATGAACCTGTGGCAAAAAGCACAGTTGGTTCTTTGAATTTCATACTAAGGTCTGTGCCGATAGTCATTTGCCATTTGAGAGTATCACCCTTAAACTCATTCACAAGTTTATCATGCAGTTCATTCTTTGTTTCGACATAATTAGTTAGGACTGACTGATTTTTTTGCACACGGCTAATATATGAGATTGCGACAAAGAGGAAAATCACCATCAGCCCTGTCATAAGGTCTGACACGGAAAGCCATACATTAAGTTTTGCCATACTATCTACGTTTTCCGATTTGTTCTACCATTTTAGTAATACAGTTGTCGAGCTCGGCAAGGGTTGCGCTTAAACGACCATAGAACTGGCGATCAAGAGAAGTGAGCTGCGAATTGAGTGTTTGCGAGCCGCGGGTAATGATGTCAACACCTTCCTCCATTTTGTCTTTTGTACCTCTCCAAAACTGTTCGCCATAATCACGGATTTTGTTAAGTTCTTCAAGTTTTGCGATAAGCAGTTGTACACCTTCCACAAATTTACGCTGTTTGCG
>CAZOKT010000291.1:0-1703 GCA_964580505.1 uncultured Parabacteroides sp.
TTGAAACACGTACCAAAACCGTCAATAGTTTGCGCCGTACGTGACACATCTATTACAACATCCGCTTCCCCATCTGCCCCGGATAGGCGGACAGGCTGTTCTTCAATCCAGGGTGAATCAAACGTCGTGCTGACCCACTGCGCTTCCGCCGGCTTCTGGCATGAAGCGAAAAGAAGGCAACTTGCGAAAACCGTTGCCACTCCAAAAGAAATTGTTGTTTTCATACTTCCTGTTATAACGTGAGTTCGACATAAATAGATAAACATTTTACTGAGAATTAGGAATATAGCGATACGAGTATTAAAATTCATGGTACTAAAATAACATTCAAACGATTGCCATTATGTTCTCAGAGGCTAAAGTTAAGGAGATTTATTGTATGGCGGATGATTTTTGCAAGGAATTTACTAAAGTTCAGGGGGAAATTTGAATCCGCTTGCTAAAAATAAATCAGTAAATGCCTTTGCGGTTCAGTGCCGCCCTATACCGGTTTGCATTCCTGTTATGCTCAGACAGTGTAACCGAGAAATTGTGTCGACCGGAAAAGTCCTCTTTCGCACACATATAGAGATAGCGATGTTTCTGATAGTTGAGCACCGCATCCAACGCTTGCACAGAAGGGATTCGGATAGGTCCGGGCGGCAATCCTCCATATTTATAGGTATTATAAGGAGAATCGACCGCCAGATGCTTGTTCAGGATGCGTTGCAGACTGAAATCTCCCACGGCAAACTTAACCGTAGGGTCTGCTTGGAGAGGAATACCGGATTTAAGCCTGTTCAGATAAAGTCCGGCGATGGTGGCGTATTCATCGACTATTGCCGACTCTTCTTCTACGATAGATGCCAGTGTTGCGACCTCTATCGGAGTGAGGTTTAACGCTTCTGCTTTCTTCATCCGCGTATCGTTCCAGAAGTTTTGATATTCCCGCTTCATCCGTGCCATAAATCCTTTTGGCGAAATATTCCAATAAACCTCATACGTATTCGGGATGAAGAGTGCCGGTATCGTCTGACAATTGAATCCCATCGAATCACACCACGCAGAGTCTTTCGTCATGCGGAGCAACTCTTCCCCGTCGAGCATGAGCTGCTTCCCTACCCGATTTGCCCATTCCTCCAAAGTTCGGGACGATTGAAACGTCATCCGTACAGCTTCCTGATGCCCGCTCCTGAGAGCTCGAATCAAAGCCAAGTTACTCATGCCCGGCTCAACCCGATACCGTCCTGTCCGGAGATGTCCGTAATAATTCATCCAGTCTGCCAGAAGCTGGAAACTATTCAAATGCTGACAAACCGCCGAATCGCTCAGCTGTCGGCACAGTTCATTCCAATCCTTGCGTTCGTCAATATAAATATAAACAGGCTTATCTGCAAAAAAATTGGATGCCCATACGATGCGATAACACCATAATCCACACGAGAATAGAATAAGAGACAGGGCAACACTACATAACCAAACCCAATGATGATAAATAACGCGTTTGCTCATAAAAATAAACGGTTGATTTCCAGAATCAGTTGCAAAAATAATATCTTTTCCTAAAAAATAGTGTCCGAAGACTTGTTTATTTAAAAAAACGGGTATATCTTTGCGCCGCATTTCAATAGCAACGGAAGTGTGGGTGAGTGGCTGAAACCACCAGTTTGCTAAACTGACGTACGGGTTTCCGTACCGGGGGTTCGAATCCCCCCGCTTCCGCA
>CAZOKT010000292.1:0-1658 GCA_964580505.1 uncultured Parabacteroides sp.
GTTTTGTTTTTAATTGTAGGTTTTATTTGATTCCTAATTTATCTTTGATAACTTTCGGGAGCGCATCTTTATGAACCACAATGTTCATGGTCTTGTACTTCACGAATGTTTCGGAAACATACCATGTGCCTTTATATTTGTTATCCGTACCCCAAGAGTTCTTCACCATATAGAATTTCTTGCCGGTCTGGTCTTTGGCAATACCATAGATTTGCATGCCGTGGTCATCGGTTGTTTCGTAATTATCATAAGCCTTTTGGCGCATTTCCTGAGTTACTTCAATTTCCTTGCATGGCTTTTCAATCATCTTTCTGATTTCAGCTTCCTTCTCAGAAGTACTTAATCCAACCCAATGGTCTTGGTCGGAACCACTCTTTTCCAACGATTCAATATCCGGCATCACGCCAATGCCATTACGGGTAAACCCCCTTTCGCTTACGTCCGTACCCCATGCGATTGTATAGCCGGTATTGATGGCATTGTCAAAAACTTCCATCAACTCGTCGATAGGGAGATTGTAGGATGTAGCCCAACGCCAATTATCTTGGATTTCCAAAGCAAACTGAGAATAGAACGGATGGTGCGTATAAGAAGTCAATGATACATAATCATCCGGATTAATGCCCAGCTCAGCAGCAAAACTTTGCGGGGTGTATTCTTTCCCGTTGTAAGTAAATTTCTCCGGAGCAACGCCTAAGTAAGCGTCGATGATACCTTCGAATCCTTTCTTCCAAGCCGTTGAAAGTTTGCGGTTCGGGTTCTTGATAAGGGCTTCCAGATAGGCACGAGAAACCGATTCTACTTCGCCATGTACGTGCATATCTTCGCCATATTCCAAACCGCTCATTACAGATTCAGGAACGATTCCGTAGTCTTTCCATGCCATCAATACATCGGCAAACGAACCACCCTGCGCATAGTTCAGCTCTCCATGCAAGCGCACGAACTTTTCTCCCTTGTCTTTATAGTTTTTGCTTACAATAAACATTTCAGACAAATCATATTCGCCTTTGCCCATGCGTAATAATTCGGATTCCAAAAAGGCGATAGACGAGAAACTCCAGCACGTGCCACTTCTGTTTTGGTTCTTGATCGGAGTGATTTGCAACTCTTTGACCGGAGTAAAGACATATCCGTCTTCTTCTTCCGTCTTATCCTGTGCATAGACAGAAGGCATTGTCATGGCCAACAACAAGGCTGATACAATTATTTTTTTCATGTTTATTTAAGTATTAAATGAATGAATGAATGATTATCGTAGAGCAAAAATACAAAATCGCTTTGAATCTACCATGTTTTCTTAAAAAAACCTTTCTTTTTTAGACAAAATGAATGAGGCATATTCGCTCGAACCGGTATATTGCTTCGAAAAATATGCCTATAAATGATTGAAAACTTTGGCTACTTTTCGTATATTTGCTTGTGAGAATAATTCATTTATCTAAAACACCTTAAACTGATCCATTGTATGAAAAGAAGAAGTTTTATTTCCAGCTCGCTGATTTTAGGGGCAAGTCTGCCTTTAGGATTGGCATCTACAACAACTTCGTGTAGTAGCAATTCTTCCAGAGCAGGCGCTTCGGTTGCTAAACAATTCACCCCAGAGGAGTTAGGTATGTTTTCGTTTGTAGATATTGCGCCGGATGGCAAGCCTTTGA
>CAZOKT010000293.1:0-1619 GCA_964580505.1 uncultured Parabacteroides sp.
TTACGATTATAACAGCTACGGAGTTCAATACATAGTATTCACATTATAATTCAAATAAATCATGGAAAGGATATTGAGATTAAAGAGAGTAGGCAAGAATTATTGGGGGCATATAGCTTATAAGGATGAGGATAGCGGAAAGTTTTATCTTGATATAGAGGACGGCCGTTTTGATAATCCGCAGCTTTATACAAGCTCTCCCTCTGATGACATAGACGGAGAACCAAACTATCCATTAAAAGCGAAATATGCAATCATAAATCCGATTACAGAGGATGAGAGATTGCAAGACAAATTCAAGCACGAGTATATGATGCTTTCTCGATTGCAAGGAGATTGCATCGGCTATCTTTCGGAGGGAGATTGGCGTTATCGTCAGCCATCCCGAATTTGGTCAGGAAATGAGCAAAAACAAATAGATGAAATGCGGAGATTATGGGATATATTGCCAATCAAGCCCGAATGGTTGACAATAGAACAAATCAATGAATACGCTTTGCAAATGGGATGCAGATAAATCTTATGTATTTGATAGTCAGTAATATTTGTTACCCATAATTTCATGCCTATCATTAGAATTGTCTATAATTTTGCCGCATAGGAAATCAATAATAATTCATTAATAACTAAATTTCAACGAACATGGAGACAACAATGAACAACAAGTTTTTCGATTTTGAAAAAGCCAAAGTGCAGACCTTGACGCTCGACCAGTTGGAGCGCACTCACAAGGAGAATGATGTTTACGGCAATCCGCTTCGTGGCATCTATCATTACGCCCTGCTGAATGAAATTATCAGCATGTGCCATGAGCAAAACTACAACGTAGAAGTTTACGACCTCTTTGCAGCCCAGAACAAGGACCGCAATACGCCGGGCGTGGTGCTGCTGCCGCAGGTAGAAGCCCAGTTCGGAGAGAGAGCCGTTGAAGCTCATATTTTGCGCCGCGTCTTTGCGAACATCCGCCTGACGAACTTTGACGATGAAGAAAAGACCACGAACCTTGCCGTTGCATTTCATCAGAAAGGTATTCAAGTCGGTTTCGGGAATATGGTCAAGATATGCCACAATCAATGTATGCTATCTCCCACGCAATACATCGCAACCTATTCGGAGAAAGGCACAGGCAGGGGCAATGGCGTGACGATACCCGAAGTGCTTGATACGGTCAAGTCTTGGCTGCTTGATGCCCGGCATATCGTGGTAGAGGAGCGTGAGCGCATCGAAAAGATGAAATCAATACAGCTCGATGCCCAACAGATTTTCGTCCTTATCGGAATGCTGACCGCTCTCCGCGTGAAGTGCGATACCCATGAAACGGAAATCAAAGAGAACCGCGTTTATCCGCTCAATCAGGCTCAAATCTCAAAGTTTACAGAGAGCTTGCTTCTGAGATACCATCGGGAGCGTAAAGTGACGGTATGGGATATTTATAACGCCGCTACCGACCTCTATAAAGCGACAAGTATGGATATTCCTGCCTTGCTGCCACAGAATAGAGCGATGGTATCTTTTCTTGCAGAGCAATTCTCGCTATAATAATCATTCAGGAGCGGTCAATTCCGACCGCTCCTCTTTTCAAATCTATCAAATGACTACGTTGTGAAATTTAAATGAAT
>CAZOKT010000294.1:0-1607 GCA_964580505.1 uncultured Parabacteroides sp.
GAGAAAATTTTGTTAAACAACTGGGCAGCAAAGAATATTAATATCTGTTGCATTGAAAAGAGGCAAATAAATACTACTTTCGCGTGGAGAATAACTATCATAAAGAATTATGGAGAAGTTACTTCGTGAAATAAATCGGCTTATTGAAAAGGAAAGAATCATTAAAGAGGAAAAGCAAAAGCGAGGAGAATATTTCAATATTTTTGAGGTCATGCATGCTCAAAATGACGAAGAAAACACGCATTCTGCTGTTATTGCATCTCTATTGAATCCCAAAAATAGTCATGGATGCAGATCTGCATTCTTATCTTTGTTTATGGAGAAGCTTTCCGATTTACTCAAGGAAAATGTAAAAATTCCTTACGATGAGCATGATTTAGAAGAATGTAATATATATGTTGAACATTACGTACCAGGAGGACGAATTGACATTCTGATTAAATTATCTAATGATTATGCGGTGATTATTGAGAATAAGATTTATGCAGGTGATCAAGAAAAACAACTCTACAGGTACAAACAATTTGCAGACAATACATATGGTAAAGGCAATTATTTAATTGTTTATTTGACACTTGATGCTCATAGTCCTAACGAAAATTCAGTTAAGGGTGAAAGAGGCAAACTGGAAGATGGTATTGATTTTCATAGAATAAGTTACCGTGATTTTATTCTTGAATGGCTATCTGCTTGTAAGGAGAAGGCTTCTTCGGCACCATTAGTTAGAGAAACTATAACACAATACTATAATTTAATTGCAAAAATGACTAATCGGAATATGGAAGCATCAATTAATGAAGAACTCGTCAATCTGCTTGCTAATAAAGAAAACATTTCTGCCGTTTTCAAAATCAACGAAGTATATAAAAAAGTGCTCAACAGAGTTTGTAATACAACGCTTTTGGAGCAAATAGAAGAAATAGCAAAAGAGTTGAAATTACGTTGCGACTATAAAAAAGACAAGCCCATAATTTGGTACGAGCGCTGGAGGGGGCAATTTTTCTTTTCAAAGGAAGAATGGAAACATTTTAGTATCGGATTTGAATTCATGGGAGATAATCTGTCGAAGCTTAACTATGGGGTCATTTATCGAAATCCAGCCGAAAAAGGAAATCTGACGAAAATCAAAGACGAAATTCACAAACGCTCCGGGAAATCAAATGAAACTGAATGGTGGGTCTTTTTCAAGCAGTTTAAGGATCCTAACTGGAATAATAATGACGTTTTTACCCGCTTATACAATGGAGAAATCAAATCGGAAATAATAAATAACATTAATGAAGTGCTTAAATTGCTGGAAGGCATTGAAGGATTATGAGATGAATATACTTACCCCACTTCCCGTAAGAACAGCGCGCTCAGGGTAAGTGTTTTTTTGAAACAACCTGCGCCGTAATGGAAGCGAAGCTCTGGTTCTTGATATTGGCATGCGTTCTTCTCAAACCAAAGTGCCATTCAACAATTTTCCCCTTAATATATTTGCAGATACCACGGAATTTTTCGAATATTGTGTGCTGAGCCGACTCAAAAGGTCTCTCAGGGATTGCGACCGCTAAGACGGGTTAAGTTTAGCAAAAGGTTACCCATTTAGCACCCGCCCGAAGGGC
>CAZOKT010000295.1:0-1601 GCA_964580505.1 uncultured Parabacteroides sp.
TAGACATTATATCGAATAAGATTTTAGGGTACTGATAATCATAGACCCTGTTTCTTATTCTGTATAAACTCTATTAAAGAACCTGCGAGTTGATATTTGTTAAGCGCAAAGGAATGACGCGCCTTGCAGGTTCACGGTCGCCTTAACTTTGCACGAGAAAATCAATGGACGGCGAATGAGTGAAATCACGATTAAAATGAAAAAGAGAATACAGATTCCATATAACAGCTTAATCATGCTCTAATAGTCTAAACAGACTTGGTATATAAGATATTATACCTGCTTTTCTGAAATATTTTATACCTTTGCATAAAAGGAAAAGTATATGCTGACAAAAGAAGAAATAAAGAATCTACTTGACGATATAGAAAACGAGCGTGTGGAGCGTACAATCTCCACAACGAACACAGACAAGTTTGCCCAGGCTGTATGCGCTTTTGCCAATGACATACGGAACAGCAACCTGCCCGGATATTTGTTTATCGGTGCCTATGACGACGGCTCACTGAACGGTTTGCAAGTGACAGATGAACTGTTACGCAACCTTGCCGGACTCCGTTCGGATGGCAACATCTTGCCCCAGCCAGCTCTGATGGTATATAAGGAGAGTTTCCCTGACGGGAATGTGGCCGTTGTCGAAGTACAGCCAAGCCTGATGCCACCAGTAAGGTACAAAGGTAAAACATGGATTCGCATTGGTGCCAGGAAAGCTGTCGCCAATGAGGAGGAAGAACGGATACTGACGGAAAAGCGCCAGTTCCATATCAGTACGTTTGATACCAAACCTTGTTTTGGAGCCACAATGGATGACTTGGATATAGGTTTATATCAAAGTGACTATTTGCCAAAAGCAATTTCTCCGGAAATTCTAAAAGATGACAAACGGGATGTTGTTCAACAACTGGCCTCGCTGAGATTATTTGACAGAAACTATAACTGCCCGACCAACGCCGGTATGTTGTTATTGGGATATAATCCACAATCATATATTTTCGGGGCCTACATCCAATATGTGCGTTTTGACGGCTTGAATAGGGCTGCCAAAGTTGTAAAGGAAAACCGTTTTTCCGGCAACTTAATACAAATGTTAAAAGAATTGGATTCTTTCGTGAAATACACTATTGAGAACAAACGCCCCGTCCTTGTATCGGCTCTACGTGAAGAAGAGAAAATAAACTATCCGTATATAGCTGTTCGTGAGCTACTTATGAATTCGGTCATGCATCGATCATACGAGGGCAGTAATGCCCCCACAAAGTTTTATGAGTATTCAGACCGCATTGAAATAGACAATCCCGGTAACTTGTACGGCAAAGCCCGCATAGAGAATTTCCCCAATGAGAACGATTACCGCAATCCTGTAGTGGCAGAAGCAATGAAAACATTGGGGTATGTCAACAAGTTCGGACGTGGCATCAATATGGTGCAGGATGTACTGATTGAAAACGGCAACACTTCCGCACAATTTGTCTTGGACGACATAACCACGTTCAAGGTCGTTGTACGCAATGCTGAATATGTGGCTAAAACAGAAGATTCTAAAAAGGATGTCAGTGGTGATGTCAGTGGTGATGTCAGTGGTGATGTCAGTGGTGATGTCA
>CAZOKT010000296.1:0-1597 GCA_964580505.1 uncultured Parabacteroides sp.
CAACAATCATATAAAAACAAAAGTCATGGATACAAGTAGAGTTAAAATTGCCAGAAGAACAATGACGTTGTTCTTCATAGTAGATACTTCCGGCAGTATGGCGGGCGACAAGATAGGGTCAGTGAATGATGCTATCCGTGAAACGGTTCCTGATTTGCAAGAATTATCAGACAATAATCCGGATGCTGCTATCAAAATAGCCGTTTTGCAGTTCGATACAGATGCCCGTTGGCTTTATCCTCAACCCATAGATTCCGCTGACTTTCGCTGGAATGATTTACGAGTAGGCGGATTAACCAGCTTTGGTTTGGCATTGAATACCTTGAACGAGAAACTTTCCAAATCACAATTTTTGCAAGAAGCTGCCGGTTCATTTGCTCCGGTCATCATTTTATTGTCTGACGGAGAACCTACAGACCATTACCGGCAAGGATTGGAGAATATCAAAAAGAACAATTGGTTTAAACATGCCATTAAAATTGCCATAGCCATTGGGAATGATGCGGATAAGGATGTATTGACCGAGTTCACCGGGCATAGTGAAGCTGTTATAGAAGTACACAACCGTTCAGCATTGAAAGCCATCATAAAGTTTGTCAGCGTTACCTCTTCGCAAGTCAACAGCAAGAGCAGTGGCGTGGATGATGCCGGCAAACAAGATAAGATAATCAGCCAAGTAAAAGATTATGTGGATACGCAAAATATAGAAGACACAGATTTAGATGAGTTCGATTAAACAGAAACAACGAATATTGGCTTTTTGTTCTTGCCATCAAGGAGCTTCACACAAGAAAACGGGCAAAGTATGCCAAGATTATGCCTTTGCCCGTTTTAAGGAGGAAATAGATAGGTATGCCGTTGCCATTGTTAGCGACGGGCATGGAAGTAATAACCATTTCAGAAGCGACAAGGGTTCAAAGATGGCTGTAGAAGCAGCAGAAGAAGCCATCAACGAGTTCATGAAAAACTTTCTGAAAGATTCTTTTTGCAAAAAGTTATTGGATTCCTATATGCCGGATGAGATTATGCGACAATTGAAAACCTCCATTATTTACAAATGGCGCGCAAAAATAAAAGAAGACCGTGATAAGAATCCTTTTACAGAAGAAGAGTTACAACTAATGGCTCCGGATGCTCGCAATAAATATGAAAAAAATAAGGAAACTTATTTTGTCAAAGCGTATGGTGCAACCCTTATTGCCGTGGTGGTTTATCCCGAACATTTCTGGTTTGGTCTGCAAATAGGCGATGGAAAGTGTGTTGCCCGATATGCAAATGAACGTTTTGACCAACCCATTCCTTGGGATGAGAAATGTTTTCTGAATGTTACGACTTCACTCTGCGATGAGAAACCGTTGGAAAATTTCCGCCACTGTTTTCGTACAGATAATTTCCCTACTGCCATATTTGTAGGCTCCGACGGTGTAGATGACAGCTTTGTGAATGAGGAGGATTTATATGGATTTTATCGAGAAGTAATACATACCTGTCAAGAGAAGAAATTTAAGGAAAAGGCATGCCGTAAAGAATTGGATGATTTTCTGCCGATGATGTCAGAAAAAGGCAGCGGTGATGATATTTCTATCAGTGGAATAAT
>CAZOKT010000297.1:0-1554 GCA_964580505.1 uncultured Parabacteroides sp.
ACTTAAATCGAAACGATTTCGTATGCTTTGCTACCTAATCCGAGTTGTTCTGCATAATCGACAGTATGGCGGCCATGTAGCGTATTGATACGCTCTACCAGCGGTTGGTTATTATTCCCTTCTGTCGGCTGGACGGCAAAGACCAAATCCAGGCAAGCTTCGTCTAAAGCAACGGGGTCGGTAGATGCCAAGATACCAATGTCTTTCAATTCCGGGTCATGTGGATGAGCATCACAATCGCAATCAATCGACATATTGTTCATCACATTAATATAAAGAATCTTATCTCCGAAGTAATCTGCTACGGCTTGTGCGGATGCCGCCATTGATTCCAAGAATGCATCTTGCTCGGCAATATTGTCCCATAAGGCATCAACCTGGTCAGTTTTTCCTGCCGAATGGATATATGTCTTTCCACTGGCCGATGCTACGCCTATGGATTGATTTTTCAATACACCTCCAAATCCGCCCATAGCATGCCCTTTGAAGTGCGCCAAATTAATCATAAAGTCATAATTCTTCAGGTGCGAACCCACGATATTATACTTCAAATGTTTCGTATCACGTACCGGAATTTGCATATCTCCTTCGCTATCCATGATATCTACTTCCGCAATATCATAAAAGCCATGCTCACGTGCGGCTTTGATGTGCTCTTCCGTAGATGAACGACGCCCTTGATAAGCTGTATTACATTCTACGATTGTACCGTTCACGGCTTTCACCAAGTCTTTAATCAACGCAGGTTGGAGGAAGTTATGCCCGCCGGGTTCTCCGGTACTAACCTTCACGGCTACACGCCCGGTTACCTTCCGTCCTAAAGCTTCGTAAATCTTGACCAAACTTTGGGCAGATATTTCTTTCGTCATATAAACTTTCGATTTCTCGGCCATTTTGATTCCGCTTGTTTCAGCCAAGACTGGAATACTTTTTGCTGCAGCGATTGAGGCAAGTGCCGCGAAAGAGGTTTTCATCCAATTTCTTCTGTTCATTTTGTTTCCCATATCTTTCTTCTTTTTGCCATGATTTGATATACAAAATTAGTGCGAAGGGTTATATGGCTATAACCTGAATTACAGATATTATAACCTGAATTACCGTTTCAAATAAGCAGATATAACATGAGTTCGATATAAGGATTCAATTTTTCTTTCGGAAGCTTGGTTGCCTTTTATGCCTAACAATCGTGGCAAAGTCAGGCATAAATATGAACCTCTTTATCAGGCTTATATTCAGAGTTGTTTTGTCTTTTCAAAATACTTTTGCAGGACAAGAAGCGAAATAAGGTGTTCGCGGGTTGTGTCTTTGAATTGTTCGACATATTCGTGGGCATGTCGGATGATGGTGAGAGCTTCATCTTCGTGCATTATATAATAACGGAGTCGCTCTTCCAAATCAGATAGGTCTTCTTTGATTTCAATATAATGATAATTCGGAACCAGCTTGCCTTCCATAAACCACGTTTCGCACGTGGGTCGAGGCATAACGGCTATCGAATTGGAAGACATAATCCATTTCAAATTGCTTGCCACATCATTTCCTTCCAAAGCGAGA